>CALWWO010000077.1 GCA_944385265.1 uncultured Oscillospiraceae bacterium | reverse complement strand
CCAAGCCCCCAAGATCGTCCCCTCTGGTGACGGCTGCGCGTCCTGCGGACGCTGAAAATTTTTCCATGACAAAAGAAAAACTCTATGCAAATGGTTAATCCATTCACATAGAGTTTTCTTATTTCCCGTTCACTTGGCATAGGTTAGTATTTTCGCAATACTTCTTTATGCTCCTCTGCCATTAACCGGCGGTTTCTTTTTTCGCCCACCATGTGGGCGCACATCGCTCAAAAGAGCGATACCTTTGCCGCCGGTAAGGCGGCAAAACAGTTGCGCTTTCGCGAGCGTAAAAGGTTACCGCCTGTATAAAGGCGGTAGTTGTGCTTCCGCACGATGGAAAATATCTCCTATACGGCGATAAAAAAACACGGTCAATAAATGACCGTGTTTTCATTTTATAAACTTTCTGCTCTCAGCAACGGCGAGCTTGTCGCAGCGGTTGTTAAACTCGTTCTCTGCATGACCTTTGACCCAGACAAACTCGACCTCGTGATATTCTAAAAGCGGGAGAAGCTTCTGCCAAAGCTCAATATTTTTAACAGCGCCCGTCTTTCGCTTCCAGCCGGCTTTTACCCATGAGCGCAGCCACCCCTTGTTTATCGCGTCGCAGACGTATTTCGAGTCGGTGTACAGTGTGACCTTGCACGGCTGATTGAGCGCGCCCAGCGCCGATATGACGCCCAAAAGCTCCATACGGTTGTTCGTCGTCGTTCTCTCTCCGCCGGAGATCTCCGCCTTTTTGCCGTTGTACATCAGTATTGCGCCCCAGCCGCCCGGACCGGGATTTCCGGAGCACGCCCCGTCGGTGTATATCGTAACCTCTTTCATGCGGTCTACTCGCCATCACCGGTATCTTCCGCCGTTTCGGAAGTCTCGCCCGCTTCGTCCATATCAGCCTCATTTGCGCCGGTATCTTCCGCGCCGCTGTTTTCTACATCTTCCGCTTCATCGTTAGTATCGTCCTGTTCCGTACGCGCAATGGAAATCACCCTGTGCCCGTCTGACACTTTCATAAGACGTACGCCCTGCGTCGCCCTGCCGTAAAGGCTTATGTCGCTCGCAGCCATGCGGATTATCGTCCCGTCGTCGGAGATTATCATGACGTCGTCGTTATCGTCCACGACCTTGACTGCGGCAACTTTTCCGGTGCGGTCTGTTATATGGTAGTTTTTAACGCCGAGACCGCCGCGGCTCTGCGCCGTACCCTCGCCGGCGCCGCCTCCGCGGAGGTATTCCGTTATCAGCGTGCGCTTACCGTATCCGTTCTCCGTTACGGAGAGCAGCGCGCCGCCCTCGCGGGCACGGGCTGCGCCGATACAATAATCTCCGTCACGCAGCCTTATACCGCGCACGCCGGACGCCTCGCGCCCCATCGCTCTTACATCGCTCTCGTTGAAGCATATTGCCATACCGTCGTGCGTTGCAATGATTATCTTGTCGTTTCCATCGGTCTCGCGGACGGAGATAAGCTCGTCCCCATCGTCAAGCCGAAGCGCGCGTATGCCCGATTTGCGGATATTTTTGAGTATGGACAGCTTCATTCTCTTTACCGTACCAAACTTTGTCACCATCACAAGATAGATATCGTCGGTAAATTCGCGCATGTGTATCATCGCGGTGACTCTCTCTCCGCGCTCTATCGGCAGTATGTTTACTATATTCGTCCCTTTTGCCGCACGTCCGGCTTCCGGTATCTGATACCCTTTTTTACGGTAGCAGCGACCGAAATTAGTGAAGAAAATTATATTATCGTGCGTAGATGCGGTAAACAGCGTCTCGACATAATCCTCGTCTCGCGTAGTCATCGCGGTGATACCGCGTCCGCCGCGCTTCTGCGCGCGGTATGTGTTCGCCGGAAGACGCTTTATATACCCCGCGTTTGTGAGCGTGTAGACGCAGTCCTCCTCCTCGATAAGATCCTCAATATCGATCTCATCCTCGACATCCTGTATCTCGGTGAGCCGCTCGTCCCCGTATTTGTCGCGTATCTCGATAAGCTCATCTTTTAAAACGCCCTTGATCTTCTCAGGATCGGCAAGCAATTCCTCATAATAAGCTATTTTCTCTTCAAGCTCTTTATACTCGTTTTCAAGCCGCTCGCGGTTTAAACCCTGAAGCGCGATGAGGCGCATATCGCATATCGCCTGCGCCTGCACGTCCGACAGTCCGAAGCGGTCCATAAGATTCTGCTTTGCGTTGTCGTAGCTTGATCGTATGATTCTTATGACCTCGTCGATATTGTCCTGCGCTATCAAAAGACCTTCGAGAAGGTGCGCCCTCTCCTGCGCTTTTCTGAGGTCGTATTTCGTCCTTCTTTCGATGACCTCCTCCTGAAACGCGAGGTACTCGTCGATTATATGGCGCAGAGACAGTATTTTCGGCTGCTTCTGGTTGTTTACAAGCGCGAGCATATTTATCGAAAAGCTCGTCTGAAGCTGCGTCTGCTTAAGAAGCTGGTTTAAAACTACCTGCGGATTCGCGTCGCGCTTAAGCTCTATAACGATGCGCATACCTGTCCTGTCGGACTCGTCGCGCAGGTCCGATATGCCCTCTATCCGCTTTGCGTGGACATGGTCCGATATCGCGGCGATAAGCATCCTCTTGTTCACCTGATACGGGAGCTCGGTAACGATTATCCTCGTGCGGTCCTTAGCAAATTCCTCAAACTCCGTCCTCGCGCGGACGACTATCTTGCCTCTGCCGGTGGCGTACGCCTGCCTTATGCCGGCTCTGCCCATGATTATGCCCCTTGTCGGGAAATCAGGACCGCTAACATGCTCCAAAAGATCTGATAGCGTCGCCTCCGGGTTATCGAGCACGCATATGCACGCGTTTATGACCTCCGTTAAATTGTGCGGCGGGATATTCGTCGCCATGCCGACGGCGATACCCGATGAACCGTTGACTAAAAGATTCGGAAACCGCGACGGCAGTACGAGCGGCTCTTTTCTCGACTCGTCAAAGTTCGGCAGGAAATCTACCGTCTCTTTTTCTATATCGCGCAGCATTTCCGCTGCGATTTTCGACATTCTCGCTTCCGTGTACCTGTACGCCGCGGGGGGATCGCCGTCGACGGAGCCGAAGTTTCCGTGCCCGTCGATGAGCATATAGCGCATGGAGAAATCCTGCGCAAGACGCACGAGCGCGTCGTAAACGGACGAGTCGCCGTGCGGATGGTATCTGCCCAATACGTCGCCGACTGCGGTGGCGCATTTTTTAAACGGCTTGTCGTGCGTCAGTCCGTCCTCGTACATCGCGTACAGTATCCTGCGGTGGACAGGCTTCAGCCCGTCGCGCACATCTGGCAGCGCGCGCCCTACGATGACGCTCATCGCATACTCGATGTAGCTCGTCTTCATCTCGCTTACAAGCTCTGAATTTTCTATATGCTGGTCTGGGAACGCGATATCCTCCGGCTTGTAATCCTTATGTTTAGCCATATCCGTTCGCCTCCTTAATAGTCGAGATTTACCGCGTATTTCGCGTTTTCCTCAATAAACTGCTTTCGCGGCTCGACCTGTTCGCCCATGAGCACAGTGAAAATCTCGTCCGCCTTAACGGCGTCCTCAAGATTTATTCTTCTGAGAGTCCTCGTCTCGGGATTCATCGTCGTCTCCCACAGCTCGGACGGATTCATTTCACCGAGACCTTTAAAACGGCTTATATCGACCTTTACGTTCGGATTGCCGCCGCGGAGTTCAGCCGATATCTGGTCTCTCTCCTCGTCGGAATACGCGACGCGCTGCGTCCTGCCTCTTGTCAGCTTATAAAGCGGCGGAACGGCGGAGTATACGTACCCCTCCTCGATAAGCGGGCGCATGAAGCGGAAGAAAAACGTGAGCAGAAGCGTCCTTATATGGCTTCCGTCAACGTCGGCATCCGCCATAATGATTATCTTGTGATATCTCAGCTTATCGATATTGAACTCGTCGCCTATCCCGGCGCCGAGTGCGACGATGACGGGGTTCAGCTTGTCGTTTCCGTACACCTTGTCGGCTCTCGCCTTTTCGACGTTTAACATCTTGCCCCAGAGCGGCAGTATCGCCTGAAAACGGCTGTCACGCCCCTGCGTTGCCGAGCCTCCCGCTGAGTCGCCCTCGACGATGTACAGCTCCGTGAGCGCGGGATCACGCTCGTTGCAGTCGCGCAGCTTATCAGGCATCTGCCCGGACTCAAGCCCCGTCTTGCGGCGGATGGACTCTCTCGCCTTTCTTGCCGCCTCTCGCGCGCGGGAGGCTGTCATCGCCTTATCGATTATCGCGCGCGCCGCCTGCGGGTTTTCCTCCAAAAACTGTGACAGCTTATTCGACACTATGTTGTCCACAAGCGTCCTTATTTCACTGTTTCCGAGCTTTGCCTTCGTCTGCCCCTCAAACTGCGCCTCCGTCAGCTTTACGGAGATCACGGCGGAGAGCCCCTCGCGGCAGTCGTCGCCGGAGAGCTTTTCGTCGTCTTTTAGAAGCTTTGCCTTTTTACCGTAGTCGTTTAATACTCTTGTGAGCGCGGCTTTAAAGCCCGTCTCGTGCATGCCGCCCTCCGGCGTGTTTATGTTATTTGCAAAGCTTAAGATAAGCTCGTTGTAGCTGTCGTTATACTGCATGGCGATCTCTGCCATGGAGTCGTCCTTTTCGCCGGACATGTATATGATATCGCCGTGGACCGGCGTTTTGCTTCTGTTCAGATATGCGACGAATTCGCGTATGCCGCCTTCATACCGCATGGTATCGGAGGTCTCTCTTCCCTCGCGCTTATCCTCTGTCTTTATCAGCAGCCCTGCGTTTAAAAACGCCTGCTCGCGCATTCTCGTAAAAAGCGTGTCGTAATTGTACTCCGTATCCTCGAACATCTCGTGATCCGGCATGAATGTGACGATAGTTCCCGTCTTATCGGTATCGCCCACGACGGTCATCTCCTGCGTTATATCGCCGCGCGAAAAGCGCATCTCATATATGCTGCCGTTTTTGTGCACCTGGACGGTGAGCCACTCCGACAGCGCGTTTACGACGGACGCGCCGACGCCGTGCAGTCCGCCCGATACCTTGTATCCGCCGCCGCCGAACTTGCCGCCGGCGTGTAGTACGGTGAACACGACTTCAAGAGCAGATTTTCCCGTCTGCTCCTGTATATCTACAGGTATGCCGCGCCCGTTATCCGTCACCGTAACGCTCCCGTCGGGGTTTATCGTGACGTTTATCTCCGTGCAGTACCCGGCGAGCGCCTCGTCTATTGCGTTGTCGACTATTTCGTACACGAGATGGTGCAGCCCGGACGACGATGTGGAGCCGATATACATACCCGGTCTCTTGCGGACTGCCTCAAGTCCTTCAAGCACCTGTATTTGCGACGCATCGTATTCCTGCGTTACCTTTTCGTTTAATTCTGACATATTCCTCTACACTCTCCTGAAAAAATCTCGTATTTACTAATTCTCATACCAATTCGATTCGTTTCTCTTCAAAAGCGTCGACGTGTTTAGCTGCGATAAATACACAGTCACGACGCCGTCTTCCTCGCATATCACGAACGATTTCGGTATATCGCCGCTTATATCGACGATAGCGCCCGATTTCTCCGCACGGTTTAAATACTCCCGCGTGATATACGACTGCGTCGTATTATCCGTGTCGAATATCCCTATGACCGATGATTTTGGCACGGCGATATCCTGCCCGAGATGAAGATACATCACACTATACCTCCGTCTTTTATTTTTATGACCTTTCCGCCCGTCCTCGCGGCGATATTGTCATCCTCACAGCATGTGATAAAGACTTGACCGCCTTTTATCTTATTCAAAACAAAATTCTGTCTGTTTTTATCGAGTTCTGACAAAACGTCGTCAAGAAGCAGTATCGGATATTCGTTTTTTTCCGCAAAATGCAGCTCTCTTTCTGCAAGCTTCAATGAAAGCGCCGCCGTCCTAGTCTGCCCCTGTGAGGCAAAGCTTTTTGCCGCCATCCCGTTTATTTCAATGATGAGATCATCCTTATGCGCGCCGGTAAGACATGTTCCTGTCGCAAGCTCCGCATCTTTATGTTCAGCCTGATGGCGGGCTACAAGCTCAAAAAGCTCTGCCGCCGGTCTTTTAGGATCGTCTATTGTGCTGACCGTTTTATATTTTATACAGAGCTCCTCGCTGCCTCCGGAAAACTCGCGGTGTATTTCGCCTGCGTATTTTGCGATGTTTTCCGCAAACCACGCTCTGTACCGTATCATATTGGCGCTAAGTCTGCACAGCCGCTCGTTATATTCGTCCAGCATTGTAAGAAGAGAGGGCTTTTCATTGTAGTCGCGCAATATCCTGAGTTTTTGCTCATACGTCCTGTTATACTCTGATAAAAACGTGGCGTACCGCGGGCGGAGCTGGACAAGGCACATATCCATAAGCCTTCTTCTGTACGCGGCGCTGTCTCTCACTATCGAAAGATCCTCCGGCGAGAACAGCACACACGTCACTTTTCCGGAAAGCTCAGAAACCAATTTTTTTTTGACGCCGTTTACAAGTATCTTCTTTCCTTTTCCGCGGTAAATTTCTATCTCAATGCTCTGCTCCCTGTTTTCCGATAAAATATCCGCCGTGATCTTTGCAAAGTCGCCGTCAAAATTTATCGTCTCCCTGTCAAACCTCGCCCTGAAAGACTTTCCGGCTGCGAGAAAATACACGGCCTCTACAAGATTCGTCTTTCCCTGAGCATTGTCGCCGGTGATAACGTTCACCTCTCTGTCAAACGACGCGTCAAGCGTTTTATAATTGCGAAAACCTTCCAAAAAAAGATTATTTACGACCATTTTTCATATCCAATCCCAAGGAAAGTCATTCTCCACTCTCCTCAGCTTTTCTGACAGTCATTAAAACACCGCGAAATTCAGCCGTATCGCCGGGATACAGCTTTTTCCCGCGCTGAGTGCAAATTTCGCCGTTTACTTTTACCATCCCGTCCTGTATGACGGTCTTGGCGTCGCCCCCTGTCTCGACCGCCGCCATGAATTTCAAAAGCGAGTCGAGGCGGATAAACTCGCTTGTTATCTCCGCCGTCTCCTCACGCTTTTTAATTTTAGCTTTTATTCTAAGCTTCATTTTTTAACCTCACAGGGAGAATCATATAAAGAAATTTATCTCCGCTGTCCTCCGGCACGATGATGCACGGTGAAACGCCGCTTGACAGATTTATTTTTATCTTATCAGCCGGAGCCGCCTTCAAAGCGTCGAGTATATACTTGCTGTTGAAGCCGATCTCAAGCTCTTCCCCGTCGCCCTGTACGGCGCACTCGTCGTTTGCGCGACCGAGAGGCGTCGCCGTTCTCACCTTCAGGTTATTCAGCCCAAATGTAAATCTCACGGGAGTTCTCACCCTGTCGCTTATGATGAGGGATACGCGGTCGACCGCCGTTATGATATCCCGTCTGTCGGCTGATATCTCATATTTGCTTGTCTGCGGGATCGTGTTGCGGTAATTCAAAAATTCACCCTCAAGCCGCCTTGTAATGAGCACCGTCGTCCCTATTACGAACATGATATGTTTAGAGCCGACCGTGATTTTTATGACCTCGTCGCCATCGCCGGCTATTTTTTCAACTTCACTGAGAGCGGTACCGGGTACGACGAAGCTCTTTATATCCGTCTCCGCGCTGCTTATGCTCTCTTTTCTAAGGGCGAGCCTGTATCCGTCTACTGCAACCATCGTAAGAGAATCGCTGTCTATCTCAAACAGAGCGCCCGTATGTATCGGTCTCGCCTCATTATCGCTGACGGCGAATATCGTCTGGGATATCATTCCCTTCAGCGTGCTCTCGGCGATAAACACGGCGTTTTGATAATCGACAGACGGTAGATCCGGATAATCCTCTGCAGAGATGCCGATTATGTTAAACTCGCTCATCCCGCAGGAGATGCGGACCATAAGGTTTTCGTCAACGTCTATATTCACGACGTCGTCGGCAAGCTTTCTTATTATCTCGCCGAAAAGGCGGGAATTTACGACGATATTTCCCGTCTCCGCTATATCAGCCGGGATGGACGTTTTTATTCCCGTTTTAAGGTCATATCCCGTGATGGATATCTTGTCCGACATCGCCTCTATCAAAAGTCCCTCAAGCGCCGGTATCGCGCTTTTAACGGCGGCAGTTCTTGAAGCTGTCGATATGGCGGATTGCAGCAGTGATTTTTCGCATGAAAATTTCACTTTCTTTACCCCCTGTTGTTTTAGATTAAAAAATGGTGGAATATTTTTTCGCTTATTTAAGTATATATAATAAATAACATATTTTTTCAGTAGGAATAGTAGTAGACGACGGAAATGTGGAAAACGTTAAAAAACGCAGAAACGAAGCGGTTTTTAAAAAAGCGCGCTTTGTGGAAAAAAAGAGCTGATTTTACAAAGTTTTACACACGCTTAAATTTACCACAGAAAATCAACAAAATTACTCAGATTTTGTGGAAAACTGAAAAATCAGTTTTTCGAGTTTATGTTTGATGTTATGTCGCGTATTATCTGCGTAAGCTCCGTCGATTTCGGCAGCATATCCTCGATCTTGGATATGGACGACATTACGGTGGTATGATCGCGCTTGAATATCTCGCCGATGTCTATCAGAGGTAGACTTGTTATCGTCCTTATCAGATACATCGATATCTGTCTCGGAAGGACGATTTTTTTCGTCTGCGACCTGCCCTTCAGATCCTCCGGAGTTAGAGAATAAAATTTTGCCGTTTCTTCGATGATTATATCCGGCGTCGGAAGATATTCCGTTTTCTCGCGGAACATGTCTTTTATTATTTTAGCGACGGTGGACACTGTCATCGGCTCGTCCATTATGTCTTTATACGCCTTTACTTTTTTTACGGCGCCCTCTATCTGACGGACATTTGACGTCATATTTTCCGCGATGTAATTTACGATATCGTCAGGCAGCACGATGCCGAGCTGAAGAGCCTTGTTGTTTATTATGGCTACCCTCGTCTCATAATCGGGCGGCTGTATATCGGCGAGAAGACCTGATTCAAACCGTGTTTTGAGCCTATCGGTCAGCCGCATTATCTCATTCGGCGGTCGGTCTGAAGTGAACACGATCTGCCGGTTTAGCTGATACAGTGAGTTGAAGGTATGGAAAAATTCCTCCTGCGTCGCCGTCCTGCCGGCGATAAACTGGATATCGTCCATTAAAAACAGATCTGCATTGCGATATTTTTCGCGGAATTCGATATTTTTTCCCGCTTGTATCGCCGTGATGAGTTCGTTTGTGAAATCATCGCCTTTTACATAGACGATATTGTAATTTGGGTGTCTCCTCCTCACTACATGCCGTATCGCGTACAGCAGGTGCGTTTTTCCAAGTCCTGACGGACCGTAGATAAAAAGAGGGTTGAATTTATCCGTCTGCCCCTCAGCCACCGCCATGGCCGCCGCGTGCGCGAATTTGTTCGAGCTGCCGACTACGAAATTTTCAAACGTATAGTCTTCGTTATCGGGAAACTCGCCGCTTATAGGTGAATTGAGCTCTTTATACGATTTCAGCCCATCATCGTCAAGGACGATGACGTTAAACTCACCGGCGAATATCTCGTGGAGAGATTCTTTTATTATCGGAACGAAACGGCTTTCGATTATCTTCTTTTTAAATCTTGCCGGTGTATATATAACAAGACTGTTTTCTGTCAGATCCATGCACTTACAGTCGTTAAACCACGTGGCTATCGCAACGGGCGTAAGCTTTGACGAGAGCATTTCAAGAACGGTGCTCCACACGTCGGCGACTGAGTTCATATATGTCCCCCTTCCTGATAAAATAGCAAACTACCAGTCATATGATTTTATCAAATTTTAGCCCAAAAATCAACATGATTATACATATTTAATAATAATATATATGACACGGTTTGTATACAAAGTTGCACAAAATCTTTTTCTGTTTGCTTATCCCATGCTTTTTTGAGAATAAAAAAGCGTTTTGATTTGAAAATCAAAAAGATAGATGATATAATAACAATTTAGCGGATATATCGTTCGCATGTAAAATAAAATTATCGGAAAGGGTCTTACCATATGGGAAAAAAGCAATTTAAGACAGAATCAAAGCGCATATTGGACCTTATGGTCAATTCCATTTATACTCATAAAGAGATTTTTCTGCGTGAGCTTATATCGAACGCGTCGGACGCGATCGATAAATTGAGCTATAGGGCGCTGACTGATGATAAGGTCGGTTTAAACAGGGATGATTTTAAGATCACGATAAAGGCTGATAAGGAAGCGCGCACGCTTACGATAAGCGATAACGGCATCGGCATGACCGAGGACGAGCTTGAACAGAATCTCGGCGTTATCGCGCAGAGCGGGTCGCTGAAATTTAAAAACGACATCGCCGCCGCCGGAGAAGAGGATATGCCGGATATCATAGGGCAGTTCGGCGTCGGATTTTATTCGGCGTTCATGGTGGCGTCTAAGGTCGCCGTCCTGTCAAGGGCTTACGGCAGCGAGGATGCGTATATGTGGGTGTCCACCGGCGCTGACGGGTATACTATTACGAAGTCGGAGAAAGACGCTCCCGGCACCGATATCATGCTGCTTATAAAGGAGGATACGGAAAACGAGCATTATTCCGATTTTCTCGAGGAGTACCGTATAAAGGAGATAGTGAAAAAATACTCCGACTATGTCCGCTGGCCGATAATTATGGGCGAGGAAACGGTAAACAGCATGGTGCCTATCTGGCAGAGACCGAAATCTGAGGTGTCGGATGAGGACTGCAAAAATTTCTATAAGGAAAAGTTCCATGATTACACGGATCCTGTGAGCGTTATACGTATCGACGCGGAGGGGACCGTGAGCTTCAAGGCGATGCTGTTCATCCCGGAGGTCGCGCCGTATAATTTCTATACGACGGCGTATGAGCCGGGTCTTCAGCTTTACACGAACGGCGTAATGATAATGGAAAAATGCGCCGATCTGATACCCGATCACTTCCGTTTCGTACAGGGTATCGTCGATTCTCCGGACGTGTCTCTTAATATCTCGCGCGAGATATTGCAGCATGACAGGCAGCTCAAGGTCATAGCGAACAACATCGAGAAAAAGGTCAAGGCGGAGCTTAAAAGGCTGCAAAAAGATGACCGCGAAAAATATCTGAAGTTTTTCAAAAGCTTCGGCATCCAGCTCAAATACGGCATACTCAACAATTTTGGCATGAAAAAGGAGCTGCTTTCAGACCTCCTTATGTTCTGGTCGTCGAAGCAGGAGAAGATGATATCGCTCGACGAATATGTAGACGCGATGGCTGAAGATCAGAAATACATCTATTACGCATGCGGCGACAGCATCGCCGCAGCCGACGGACTGCCGCAGACCGAGCAGATAAAAGACCGCGGCTTCGATATCCTGTATTTTACCGAGGGTGTGGACGAATTTGCGATACAAATGCTCGGAGCGTACAGGGAGCATGAGTTCAGATCGGTGAACGATAACGATCTCGGCATCGAGACCGATGAGGAAAAGGCGAAGACGGAAGAGGCTGAGACGGAAAATAAAGAGCTTCTCGATTTCGTGACGGAGACTCTCGGCGGCAAGGTCGTCAGCACAAGGGTCTCGCATAAGCTTAAATCCCACCCTGTGTGCCTTACGACGGACGGGGCGATATCGCTCGATATGGAGAAGTATTTTAAGGACATGCCGTCTAAAGAGGGTACGGTCAAGGCGCAGCGCGTGCTGGAATTGAACGCGTCGCATCCGGCGTTTGAGGCGCTTAAAGAGGCGTATGCATCAGATAAGGACAAAGCCGCCGTATATGCAAGGCTGCTTTACGCGCAGGCGCAGATAATCGCCGGCATTATGCCGGACGATCCGACGGAAATGACCGATCTTGTCTGCTCGCTTATGAAATAAACAGCAAAGACAGGCAAATTTTGTGATTTTGATTGACATTGAGTGGAAAAGCATTGTATAATTATAGTCCGTTACTTGCCGGTAACGGGCTATAATGCTTTTTAATACGCGGATCGCCCGCAAATTCGTGAAAAAATTGTGAGACGAACAAGCGGATTGTTCGTCGAGCAAAGAGGACGAGCTGGCGAGGAGCGAGAATCAAGCGAATAGCTTGATTTGAGACTTAGCGCAGTTTGTAAAAGAAAAGAATGCGAGACGAACCAACGAAGTGTTCGTCGAGCAAAGAGGAGACGCGATGGAGCGGGAGAGCATTGGACGTTAGTCCGATGCGACGATAGCGGAATCCGCGTCGACGACGTCAACTGCTTCGTTTCATTTAACGATGTCATGAAACGATGTTGAGTATAAGTATAAGAGAATCGACAGGAGGTGCTGCAGTAAAATGAAAAGAACATATCAGCCGAAAAAGCGTCAGCGCTCGAAGGAGCATGGCTTCCGCAAAAGAATGGCGACTGCTAACGGTCGCAAGGTGCTTGCTCGCCGTCGCGCAAAGGGCAGAGCGCGCCTGAGCCATTAATGGCAGGCAGACAAATATCCTGATATCGGAAAAAGGGCGAGGAGACTCGCCCTAATTGTGCATACTTGGAGAACGAAAGGTGAAGACTACAGTATCTTTAAAACTGAACAGGGATTTCAGAAGGGTCTATGGAAAAGGCAGATCGGCGGTACAGCCGTCGATGGTCGTATACGTCCTTGAAAACAGGCTCGGTATGAATCGTCTCGGGATAACGGTAAGCACAAAAATAGGGAAGGCGGTGCAGCGGAATAAGATACGCCGCCGTTTCAGGGAAATTTACAGGATGAACGAGGACAAAATAAAGACGGGCTGCGACATCGTTTTAGTAGCCAGAAGCAGAAGCAGAGCAGAGGAATTTTGGAAATTTGAGGCGGAATTTTTAAAAGCTGCCGAAAAGCTGAAAATATTGAAAAGGGATCAGGTATGAAAAATATACTTATCGCCTGTATCAGATTTTATCAGCGTCATATATCTCCATTAAAGCAGCCGTGCTGCCGGTTTATTCCAACGTGCTCGGCATATGCGATCGAGGCGCTCCGGAAATACGGGGCTGCCAGGGGGTCGTATCTTGCGGTAAAGCGGATATTGAGATGCCATCCGTTTCATCGCGGCGATTTTGATCCGTACGATCCCGTACCATAGAGGAAACCAATTAAGATAGGAGAAAGAAGGAAATATGCTTTCAACCATTGCAAGACCCTTTGGTATACTGCTGTTGTGGCTGTATGACGTGTTTCAGAATTACGGCGTTGCAATAATAGTTTTTGCGCTTATAGTAAAAGTGATATTTTTGCCTTTTTTTGCAAAAAGCAAAAAAAGCACGATGCGTGCGTCAAGGCTTACGCCGAAGCTGAAGGAGCTCGAGAAAAAGCACGGCGGAAACAGACAGAAGTATAGCGAAGAGGTGCAAAAGCTGTATCGGGAAGAGAGAGTAAACCCGATGTCAGGCTGCCTGTGGACGTTGCTTCCGTTTCCGATACTGATTGCGCTTTATGAGGCGATAAGATATCCGATCACAACGACGATGGGCGTCGCGTCGGAGCTGCTGGCTGAGGGCGGCGCGCTGTATAATTTCATATACAACACGCTCGGCTTTGAGACAGGGGTCAACGCTGCGTACAGGCAGATAGCAGAATCGCAGTTTATCACTCAAAACTGGGCTGAACACAGAGACGAATTTTTGGCGATTTCGGACAGGCTTACAAATATCGACTGGACGTTTTTGGGTATGGACCTCGGCGCACAGCCGGAGTGGAACTTTATAGTAAATTCCGGATTTAGCGGTATCGCGGAAAAGCCCGCAGAATTCGGTCTGTTCCTTATCCCTGTCATCGCGGCTATATTGACGTATTTTTCGTCATATATCGGGATGAAGATGAATCCCGCGCAGAGCACGGAGGATCAGACGCAAAGTTCGATGAAATCAATGACGGTAATGATGCCGTTTATAACGCTGTGGGTTGCGTACACGGTGCCGGCAGCTCTTGGTCTGTACTGGATCGCAAACAGCGCCTTTGGTATAGTTCAGGATATTATCTTAACGAAGATATTCAAAAAGCAGCTTGCGGCGGAGGATGCCGAACGCGCTGAGCGCGATCGTATCCGCGCGGCTGAGCTTGAAGAAAAGCGGCTTGAGACGGAGCGTTTGCGCGCTGCGAATGAGACGGAGATCAATCCTAACACCTCGAAACGCAAAAAGCAGAGGAAAGAGCGCGCCGAGCAGGAGGAGAGGATTGCCGAGTGGGAGAAAAAGCAAAATCCCAAAAAAAATAACGGCGGGGAGGAAAATCCGAGCAGAGTCGGAAATCGTCCGTATGCGCGCGGACGAGCATATGACCCGAATCGTTTCGGCGGCGGTACAGATGCGGCGGACGATAACGTAAAAGCCGTACCGGAGAATGCAAGCGAGCCCAATGTAGACGATACAGAGGCTGGCACATCTGAAAATGATACTAACGGAGAAGAGAAATAGAGGGGGTTGTCTTATGATCAAGTCAATAGAAATTACCGGCAAGACGGAAGAAGAGGCTATTGCCGCAGCTCTTAAGCAGCTCGGATTAGAGCGCGAGGATGTATCGGTCGAGGTAATAGAGCGCGCAAAAAGCGGAATATTCGGAATCGGCGCTTCTCCTGCGCTTATCAGAGTAAGCTATGAATATATCGAGACAAAGGCAGAAAAGGCAGAAAAGTTCTTGACTGGTCTTCTGGAGAAAATGGAGATAAACGCAAAGCCCGAGATCGTCAAGGATGAGGACGGTCGCCTTGAAATAGTTATTGAAGGCGAGAACATCGGCGGAGTCATCGGTCGCCGCGGCGAAACGCTCGACGCTATCCAGCTTCTGACGAATTATACGATAAATAAAGACGGCAACGGCAGAGTGAGAGTGAACATCGACGCTGAAAATTACAGGGCGAAAAGAGCGGAAGCGCTTGAAAAGCTCGCAGATAAAGTAGCGGCGAAAGTCCTGAAATACCGCAGAAACGTGACGCTTGAGCCGATGAACGCATATGAGCGGCATGTGATACATGCGGCGCTTCAGGATCGTGAGGATATCACGACGTTTTCCACCGGTACGGAGCCAAACCGCCGTATCGTAGTGGCATATAACAGACCGCCGAAAGACGAGTACGAGACGAGGGAATGGGCTTAAATCTCCGTAAAACCGGAATAGCCCGCGCGATAAGAACAGGAAGCCGCACCCTATTTAAGGGGGTGCGGCTTTTTCATCGCCGACAGGCGATACCATTACCGCGCCTATGGCGCGAGGACATGTTGCTCGAAAGCGCAAACGTTTTCCGCCCACTGTGTGGGCGGGGATTTGTACCCATTTCTTTTACGTATGCAAAAGAAACGGGTACCCCCAAAGAAAACATAGCAGGGAAAACCGGTTTTCCCTGCACCCTTTCTATATTTTCTCCCAGCGCAGGCATACGTCATCAAAAATGATAGACTGTTCCCCGCAAGATAGAATGGCACACAGATACCGCTATACGTAACAATAACACTGCGCGCAGTATTATACCGCGGTACTGAGGTCACGGGGGATTGCTCATCTCGCCGAAACTTCCGTCTGCCGCGCCTTTTATGGCGGGGGGGGGTGGTGATTTGATGATCTGTCAGATTACCGCCGAGATTCGTCGAATGATGAGCACGGTCATGTTACTAATAGGGAAACTGCTAGTTAGATTCGCCTATGCGTACGCTGATGCGCGCTTTTTGGGGTTTGCAAAGGGGATACCCCTTTGCTATCTTTTCTTTGGGCGACATTTCTTTTGAATATGCAAAAGAAATGTCGCAAATCCCCGCGCCGTGGCGGCGCGGTAAAGAAATCGTGCTTCCGCACGATAATACCGCCCGCTTACGCGGGCGTAAAAGGTTACCGCCTGTATAAAGGCGGTAGTTGTGCTTCCGCACGATGAAACTACCGCTCTACCGGCGATAAAAACAAAGACACGGCGGGAATTTCCGCCGTGTCTTCGCAAAAAGGAGAGAAAAGAAATATGAAAAAAGCAATGATAAAACTGTAGTAAATATATGCCGTTACGAATTTTTCTCGTAAAATTCAAACGTCTCCTTAAGAACATATGCCCATGAGTCAAAATGTACGCCGCCGCCGACAACGTCGAGCTCGATATTATATCCGGCGTCTTTAAACTGCTTATACGTCGCCTTTATGCGCGCAAAGCCCGGATCCTCCGTGCCTCCGACCATACGGATGGGCTTATCCTTGAGATTATAGCGCATTGCAAAGCGCGGGTCGAGACCGATGCCGAACGGCGCGATGGCGCGGAAAAGCTCCGGATACGTCGAGCCGAGGTGGAACGTGCCGAGACCGCCCATGGAATTGCCCTGAAGGAATATATGCTCCTTATCAATATTATATTCGGCTGAGATAGCGTTTATCGCTTCAAGTATGCCCTTCTCACCGAGCTTGCGCCACGTTATGCTGTCCTCGTCAAATCCGAACGGGTTGTCGGAATCGGGATCGACGACAGGCGCGTCGCGCGATGGTCCGCCCGGATCGAGCAGGTTGCCGTAGGTGCTGTTTTTCGTGCAGGCGTTCGGCGCAATGAAGATGTAGTTGAACTTCTCGCTCCAGAACTGTACCATGTTTTTCGACAGTGAGTAGATGAACTGCTCGCCGAGACCGCCGCCGTGCAGTGCGACGACAAGCTTTGACGGTACGGCGGGATCGTACGTCGTCGGGATATACGCGCTGTAGGTCATGACCTTTTTCGCGTCCTCAAACCAGTAGGTCTTATACAGCTCGCCGTCGACCTTGCCGTTTAACTCATTGTTTATACCGGCGATCGTCGCGGCGTCGAACTCAAACCCCTCGCGCGGGACTTTTTCGACGATGTATTTGCCCGGCACCTCTTTGTACTCGTAGCTGTCGGATACGGCGACGATGAAGTTGGAGCGCGACCATGTGCGTGAATCAAAGCCCTTGCCCTCATCGAGATTCGACGCGATGTATTTGTCGAATGCGAGCTTCATAAAGCTGCCGACTGGGACGAACAGCTTGCCGCCCTCTGAAACGGCGGCTGCCGACATCGTTTTCGCCGCGCCGTTTACCGTTACGGTATCGCTGCCGGTCTTGACCTCGGCTGTGACGTCGTCCATATCTATCTTTGCGCCGTCAGCCGTCTCGGTGACCTCCATATACGGACCGTAGATCTTTTCAAGATCGCACAGCGCGACTAAAATGTCGTTTCCGACTGCTTTCGCCGGCGCGCTGAGCACGAATTTATTCCTGTCCATGTACATGCAGTCCATGTCGGAGATAAAATACGCGGTGGCAAGGTTGTAGTAAAACTCGTAAAACTTTTTCATCTGATTACCTCTTTTCAAAATAGTATTATTGCAGTCCCGCAGATGGCGGAAATTCACTGCCCGCGGGGCTGATGCCTGATATTTTTGCAAAGCTCGTGCCAATTCGACCATTACGCCGCTTTACCGTCGCGGCGCAGCGCAGCTGTGGCGTAGCCGAACGACGCGATACCGAGATACAGCGCGAGGACGACGGCGCATTTCCCGAACGTCACCGGCGACGAAAAGTCAAACATCACGCCGCCGTTTCCCCAGGACGGGAGGTACATAAACGCGGGGATATAGCACCTCGCCGCGTATTTCAAAAGCGGAACATCGGCTGCCGCGACAATAAGCGCCGCGGCAAGCGGAGATGCCGGCATGAGCACGCATTTTGAAAACCCGTCCCCGTCAAGCCGCCGCCATGCATACGCCCAGAAAAACTGGTCGACGAGCTGGTATGTGTTCATGAAAGCGAAAAACAGTCTGAGCCGGTATCGCCCGGTCAGGTACACGGCGCACATATTGGCTATCCCGATAAAGAGAGGCATCACGACGCGCCACGGCTGGTCGAGTCTGTCAAGCCGCTCTGCGTCACGGTCGATGAGGCGGAAAATAAAGCGCATGATCGCCACTCCTTTAAAAAATTTATAAAGTTTTGCCGTTTCTGTCGCATTTCTTCGGGAATTTAACGCTCTGTCAAATCCTCTGCCCGTATATCGGCTTCGTATCTTTTCGCCGCGCTCTGAATGGGATTCGGCGAGACGTGCGGCGTAAACGGATCGGCGCGTTTACCGCACCTGTCCGTCGCTCCCCTGTCGGAGATCATGGGAGGTCTAGCCTGCCGTTAAAACTTTTCGTAGAACTCAAACGTCTCCTTGAGCTTATACGCCCATGCGTCGTAGTGTACGCCGCCGCCGACTACAGCGAAATCGACCTCGATACCGGCTTCTATGAGCTTATCGCGCCCGTATTTGATATAGTCGAATCCGCCGTGATCGTCTGTGCCGACGACCATACGCACCGGTGCGCCGCGGAGCGATTCCTTGAGTGCCTTGAGATCAAAATATGTAAGATCCGGGCACCCGCCGGACGGCGCGATAGCGCGGAAAAATCCCGGATGCGCCACGGGCAGATGGAACGTGCCGATCGCACCCATCGAGTTGCCCTGTAAGAATATATGGTCTTTATCGATATTGTAGTCGCGCATGACCTCTTCTATCGCAGCCATAACGCTCTTGTCGCCGAGCTGACGCAGCGCGATCTCCTCTTCGGAGAAGCCGTAAGGATTTTTCGGATCGTACCCCGGCTTTGGGGGATTAGCGAGAGATACCTGCCTGTTCGGGATGAGGCACCCGTACGAGCTGCCCTTCGTGCATGCGTTAGGACCGAGGAAGATGTAATTGAACTCCTCGCACCAGAACTGCATCATATTTTTTGAAAGCTCGTATATGTACTGCTCCGCAAGACCGCCGCCGTGCAGCGCTACGACCATTTTAGACGGCTTTGCCGGATCGTATTTATACGGGATATACAGGCTGTACGGCATGACCTTCTTCGCCGGCTCGAACCAGTACGTCTTATACAGCTCGCCCTCGACCTTGCCGCGCATTGCGACGTTCATGAAGCTGTAAAATGCGCTGTCTATAGAAATTTCCTTCTTTTCGGAGGCGCTTACAGTAAACGCAGCGGCGTTTAAGCTGTACTGCTCTCTGTTGCCGACGGCGACGACCGTATTGTCGTACGGCCACGTCATACTATCAGGAGTATTGCCCTTTTCCTTTGTCGAGAAAATGAGCTTATTGAAGCCCTTGCCCATAAATTCGCCGACCGGGACGAAAAATTTGCCGCCGATATCTTCAGCGCTCTCGGAGATTTCGATATTTTTCCCGTTGACCGACATCTTTTCCTTGCCGGCTTTTATCTTGACCGTGGTATCGAACATCTCCACCTTTGCCGCTCCGTCTTTTACGGATACCTCCATATACGGACCGTAGATCTTTTCAAGATCGTCTACGCATACGAGCACGTCTTTTCCCACGGCTTTCGGCGCGGCGGATAGCTTGAACTGGTTTTTCTCCATGAACGCGTAATCGTAGTCTGAGATAAAATACGCCGTTTGCAGATTGTAAAAAAATTCCGGATACTTCTTCACTGTCGAGACCTCCTGTAAATAATAATTTTGGGGGTGCGCGTGCGTTTTTGCCTATTTATACAAAAACATGCGCTTGCTGCCGGATATTGCCATTAAACTTATTATAAATTGTTACCATATACAAGTCAATAGCCGTTTTAAATTTATTTTATTTTTAGATAAAATTTATTCGTAAAAGTTTAAATAAACAGTTGAGATCTGGCGCAGACATGGTATAATGGTGTGTAACGATAACTTTTAACAGAGATATATTTGTAACTGGAGGTAGATAACATGTCAAGAGCCATAAGAGCAGGCGCGGCGAAGATCGATATAACGCCGACACCCGATTATTTCCCCATGTTCAACAAGATAAACAGGCTGGGCGGAGGACCTGATTCAGTGTTCAAATGTGCGCATGACCCCATACATATCCGGGCTATCATGGTAGAAAACGACGAGGACCGCGTGCTCATTATAAGCTATGACTGGCGCGTACTCGATGGATTTTCGGACAACGGGGCTGAATTTTTGAGGATAGCCGCCGAATCCGCCGGGATACCGGAGAGGAACGTGCTCGCCTGCGCCACGCATAACCATAACGGCTTTGACCTGATGAATCTCAGCACCATAAAGAAAGATGATCCCGTGTGCCGTGAAAAGGGCTTGAGATACGAGAAATTTATAAAAGAATCTATCGTCAAGGTGGTAAAAGAGGCGGAGTCGAAATTACAGCCGGCGAAGGTCGGCTTCGGCAAGAGCCTGTGCTACGCCAATGTTAACCGCCACTGCTGGTCGAAAACGGGCGTGCCTTCGATCGCGGGGTTCGAGCCGGACAGACCGTCTGACCGCGAGCTCATCGTAGTCGATATCAAAACGCTGGACGATAAGCCGATCGCCGTCGTTTACAACTTCGCGGCGCACGCATCGCTGCTCGCCAACAATAAGCCTGACGGCGTGAATACCGAGATGTCGGGCGACTGGCCGGGAGCCGTTTCGAGAAAGGTCGAGGAATATCTCGGGAACGACGCTGTTGCACTGTACCTGCCGGGCGCCGGCGGCGATCAGAACGCGATAATAATCGCCCGCCTCTACAACGTGACTGACGACGGAAACGGCGAAATGTTCGATTTCGGTCCCGTCGGATACATCGTGCTCGACTTCATAAGCGACATGATCTCCCGCTCCGTTATCAAGGCTATCGAGAGCATCGACCAATACAAGGAAAAAACGCGGGTATGGGGCAACAAGAAGAATGTGTTCGTCACGAAGGATTATTTTGACTTTGAGGGCGGCAAATACAATACGTACAACAACCCGCGGGGCGACGGGGCGCAGCCCGAGTTCCAGTTCACCGTAATCATGCTGGGCGACATCGCGCTGGCTGCGACAAACGGCGATATTTACACGCGCATCGGCATGCGCTTCAAAGAGCTGTCGCCTTATGCAAAGACGATGTTCGTATCGTATGCAGGTCACTTCCTCGCTTATGTGAAGGACGATACGGGGACCGGCAAGGCGGAGCTTCTCATAAGGAACACGCTGTACGGGCTGATGGACGAGTATACCGACGGCGAATAAGCCGGTATGATTTGAATATCACCTAAATTCCCCCGGATATTTCCGGGGGAATTTTCGTCCGTGTGAAATATCAGGAGAATGTTAAATATATAATTGCTATTTACAAGCCATGTGTTATAATGGTAAGTAACGACAACTCGTAGAAAATATATTTATAATTGGAGGTAGAATTTATGTCAAAAGCATTAAGAGCCGGTGCGGCGAAGATCGATATCACGCCAACGCCCGATTATTTCCCCGTGTTCAATAAGAAAAACGGGATAGGCGGCGGACCTGATTCGATATTCATCCGCGCGCACGATCCCATATTCATCCGTGCTATGGTCATCGAAAACGATGAAAACCGCGTCCTGATACTCAGCTACGACTGGGGCGTGTTGGACAGCCTTTATGACGACGGCACGATGTTTGTGAAGCTTGCGGCTGAAGCTGCCGGGATACCGGAGACGAACGTGCTCTCCGGCGCGACGCATAACCACAACTGCTTTGACCTTATGATGATAAAGCGGATGAAGAGAGACGATCCGGACTGCTGGGGAAAAGCCGTGAAATATCAGGCGCTTATCGAAAAAGCGGTGCCGGAGGTCGTAAAAGCCGCCGTTGCAAATCTTCAGCCGGCGAAAGCAGGTTTCGGGAAGAGCCAGTGCTATGCAAACGTAAACCGCCACTGCTATTCAAAAACGGGCGAGCCCTCTATCGCGGGATTCGAGCCGGATAAGCCGTCTGACCGCGACCTCATCGTGCTGAACGTGAGAACGCTGGACGATAAGCCGATCGGTGTTATATATAACTACGCGGCGCACGCCTCCCTGCTTGCGAACAATAAGCCGGACGGCGAGCATACGGAGCTCTCCGGCGACTGGCCGGGATACGTGTCCAGAAAGCTTGAGGACTATCTTGGGAACGACGCTGTCGCGCTGTATCTTCCGTCCGGCGCGGGAGATCAGAACGCCGTCATCATTGCCCGCGTATACAAGGTGCTCGATAACGGCAAGGGCGAGATGTTCGATTTCGGCGCCGTCGGATACATCGTGCTCGATTTTATCAGCGACATGATCTTCCGCTCCGCTGTCGAGGCTATCGACGGTATCGAGACATATAAGGAGGAGACGCGCATCTGGTCCGGCAAGGAAGCCGTGACCGTCACGAAGGATTACTTTGATTTTGACGGCGGTAAATTCAACTCATATCACGCGTTCACGCCGGAGGATGAGGCAAAGGGACCGGAGTTCCAGTTTACGCTTATAATGCTGGGTGATATCGCGCTTGCCGCGACAAACGGCGAGATATATACGCAGATCGGTATGCGCTTTAAAGAGCTGTCTCCGTACGCCAAGACGATGTTCATCTCGCTTGCGGGACATATGCTCGGATATATCAAGGACGATTCCGGCACCGGCAAGGCGGAGCTTCTCATCCGCGATAAGCTGTACGGGCTGATGGAGGAGTATTGCGACGGCGAATAAGCCCTCCTCCTGAGATCGCGCGGCAAATACATTGTATATAGCTAGTTTATCCCCATAAAAGTTGGACGACATTATAAAAACGTGCGGGGATAAGCCCGGTTGCGCACTCTCCCTCCTTACAAAATTATAATAAATTAGCTGATTTTATATACGGATAATACGAGTGCGCAGACCTCCCCGCGGTCATACAGACCGCGGGGAATTTTTATCGCCGTTAATCGGTATTGCGCTTCAGGCAATAAAAAAACGTCCCCCATATGATGAGGGACGTTTTTTATGTTACGCTGGACGGCGCTGTCATGCGATTATTTAAGCCCGACCTTTTCCATGAGCTCGGTATAACCTTCCTTATAAGCGCGCTCGGTGTCGGCGCCGGAGGCGGCGACCGTGTTTACGGTGCCGAAGCCGTTTATCCATTCGCGTTCCGCGTCCGGTATATAGCTGAGCATACCGTAAGCCATCGACACGATGGCGGTGTGCTTGACCGGCAGAAGCTCTTTTATCTGCGTGCCGAGGTTTGAGTATATCTCGCCGTTCATCATGGCGTAAGCGACGCCGTTGAGTATCGCAAGGCGCAGGCGGTGAGGAACGACCGGGAATACCCACGGCTGAGGATCCGGTCTCTCGCCGCAGTCAGGGCTTATTTTCAGATCGCGGTACGGCATCCTTGCCGCCGTGCCTCTCCACGTTTCGGCTGCTACGAATGAGAATTCATCCGTGTATTCGCTCATATTCTGGGACAGCTCAAGGACCTCCATCCCCTGCGTGCAGACCATGTATTGAAGCTGCTTCAGCACAGTTTCGGCGGTGAAATACGATTCGATGACGGAGAAGTTGCCGTCGTCGTCAACGTCGACGCTGCGGAGCTTGCTGCGTATGAACGGGCTCTGATCGCCTGCTGCCGCCATCACCCACAGTACGGGGAATTTGTTTTTATTTGCTTTTTCGACAAAACGGGAGACTCCGCCGCCGATATCGCCCTGTATTTTCCTGAAATCACCGTTGTACAGGTTCCAGCACGCCATGTTGGAGTGTGTGGCGTGGTTTACAAACATGCCGATGATCTCGCCCTGCATATCCTCAAACTGGACGACGAGCAGCTCGTGATCGGACGGACCGTGCCAGTCGTTTGCCTGTATCGGACCTGCGACGGTCGCAAGATCGCGGTTGCAGTTTATATAGCTCATGCCCTTGTTTACGCCCATTTTAGCCGGGACGAGGTTATCCACGGCTTCTTTTGCCGCCTCCACGGTCTTTTCATGTATGTATTTTGCGTATTCGTCCTGCGCGTCTGTCGCCGGATGCGCGATGGACATGACGCCGAAATCGTCGCCCTCTTTAAAACCGGGCGAGCCGCCCTCGTGATTATGCGTGGCGCCGATTATGCAGCCGTACGGGGCGATCCCAAGCTCTTTTTCAAGGCGTTTGCTCAGCATCTCCTGACCCGGGAAGGTGATGAGGTCGGCTGCGATGAGAAGGACCTTTTCCTCCCCGTCGGAAACGGCGATAACGCGGACAAATATATCGTCATACACTCCGTCAAACTCATTGCCGCTGGGACCGTTTTGACTGAGAGTCTTCATTTTTTCCAGTAATTCCGGAGTCGGCGTGATACATCTTTTTGCAGCGCCGGCAAGCATTTTAGACATAGTTATATCCTCCTTTAATTTCAGTATTCAGGACCATCATGCGGTCTTATTCGCCGTAAACTTCCTTGCGAAGCGCCGTAAAGCCCTCCGTATACGTATCCTCGGTCATTTTGCCGCTCCATGCGTTGGTATTGGCTGCGCCGAAGCCGTTTATCCATTCACCCTTTGAATCGGGGATGTATCCCATGCCGCCCCATGTCACGCACTGTACGGCGGTGTATTTTGTCGGCATGAGATGCTTGATTATCTGACCGAGCGCGGCATAGCTCTCGCTGTTGAGGTTAACGAACGACACGCCGCACAAGTTGGCTAAGCGGAAGCGGAAATCGATTGTGCGCGGCGGATCGAACGGGACAGGCTCAGGAAGCTCGCCGCAGGCGAGAGTTACGCCGAAGCTTGTGAATTTCTGACCCGGCTTCCCTTCTCCTCTCGGCGTGCCGCCGCCGCGGCTGTAGAGCGACGTGTATGACTGGCGCGCCGGAACGCTTCTGAACGTCTCCGCACCCTTAAATTCAAAATCCTCCGTCCAATCCTTGATCTTTCCTAAGAGGTCAAGCACCTCAAGCCCCTGCGTGGAGACGAGAGACTGCATCTGAGCGAGATTGTCCTTGTAATCGAAAACGACCTGCTCAAGCGACATCTCGCCCTCATCGTTCACATTTACGATACGCCAGGAGCTTCTCGTAACGGGATTCTGATCGCCGGCGCAGCCCTTCGCCCAGATGGCGACTATTTTGTTCTTATGCGCTTTTTCGACAAAGCGGGAAATGCCGCCGCCGACGTCGTTGTTTATCATAGGGTAGCTCTGGTCGTACAGATTCCACACCATGTAATTGGAGTGTGTCGGATGGTTTATGTAAACCGCTATCGGCTCTCCGTCCAGCGTCTCGAATTTTATGACGAGCAGCTCGTGGTCGGGATTGTAGTGGAAATTATTCATCTGCAGTCCGCCGAGCGGTGTCGGCAGGTCGCGGCAGACGTTTATAAAGCTCTCCCCTCTTATCGTGCCCATGCGAGCCGGCTGCAGTTTATCTATCGCCTCGCGCGTCGCGTCGACGACCTGTTCGATTATCCATTTTGAGTACTCGTCCGCTATTTTTGTCGGCGTCTCAAGCTGGCGGAAGCTCGGGTCGCCGCCTTCAGCGAGAGAGATGTGCGGAGCCTCATGATTATGCGTGGCAGAGAAGATACACGCGAGCGGATCGATGCCGAACTCTGCATTCAAGCGCTTTGCCGTAGCTTCGCAGTTCGGGAAAGAGCCCATGTCCGCCCCCGCGAGCACGACCTTTTGACTGCCGTCTGATACGACGATGACTCTCACCCATATATCTTCATGCACGCCGTAATACGGATGGTCGCCGCCTCCGCCGTTTTTCCTTGCCTCGGCGGTCTCGACCCTCATCCTCTCCAGCGTTTCCGGCGACGGGGTGATTTTGCGCATTGCTGCGCCTGCAAGTAAGGTTCCCATGAAAATCCTCCATTCATAATAATTTAGCAGCCAGAGGTTTTTCGGCATATCAAAGCGAGAAATTTGCAGCATAGACGCAAAGCCGCATGATATGCGTTAAACTTGGCACTTACAAGTATACTTATTTAGAGTATACAGTATATTACAAATATATGTCAAGCAATACATAAAATTCGATACAATCTGCATTTTAGATCAGAATATAAAAAGAGGGTCATCCCGATGGATGACCCTCTTTTTATCGCTAATATAATTATTTTGCTACAGCATTGAGCTTGATTGTAAGCGCGCTTTTTTTGCGAGCGGCGTTGTTTTTATGGATAATACCCTTGGCAGCTGCCTTGTCGACTGTCTGCACAGCAACTTTATAGGCATTTTCGGCTGCTTCACGGCTGCCCTCGGCTACCGCTGCATCAAATTTCTTCAGATTTGTTTTAAGAATGGATCTTTCAGCCTTGTGCTTGGCGTTCAGCTTTCTGGAAATAAGAACGCGCTTCGATGCTGATTTAATATTGGGCATTAACTAGCCACCTCCTCCTATAAAGTCACGAACAGGTATAAATATCAATATCGTGCAGTTAGATATTTTAGCATTATCTGCCGGCAAATGCAAGTCTTTTTTTGAATTTTTTATGTTTTTCTCCGGTTTTTGTATCGCAGACACAGAATACCGCATATTGCGCGTGAACGATATATCTTTTTTGCGCTGTAAGACGCGCATTTTATTGCCAAGAGTTGCAAGAGACGATATAGGCTGCCATATCAAGCGAAGGCATATTGCTGCTATTTCTTTAGGATATGCGAAAGGTACGGTGATAACTGCGCCGTTTGCGCCGTGTGAAAAGCATGTCCCTCCGCGCGATGAAAAATGGACCGCATACGCGGTATACTTCACCATTAAATACATATTATATAAAATATAAATAGCATTTTGCACACGGGAGACGAAAACATGGAGAAGAGAACGGACCTTGCGATGGAGGCGCGCGAGATATGGCAGGAGAGCGCGGGGAAAACAACAAAGCTCGACGGGGTCGAGGCGAAAGAGGAGACGGTAAACGGATTTGCCGTAACGACCGTGCGGGTGATAAACGAAAATGGCGCTAAGGCGCTCGGCAAACCCGTAGGGACATACGTGACGATGGAGCTCGGCGGGCTGTTACGGCGTGAGGAGACGGCGTTTTCCCGGGCGGTCGAGACAGCAGCTCGGATATTATGTAAACTTACGGAGCTGCGTGACAGTGACACAGTGCTTGTTACGGGACTCGGCAACGCGGCGATAACGGCTGACGCAGTTGGACCGAAGGTGGCGCGGGGAACACTCGTCACTTGGCATCTGACGGAGAGCATGCCTGATATTTTCGGCGGATTTCGCAAGGTCTCGGCTATAGAGACGGGCGTTTTGGGTACGACAGGTATAGAGAGCGGCGATATGGTAAGCGCGCTTGTTAACAGAATGAAGCCGGACTGCGTTATCGCGGTGGATGCGCTTGCCTCGCGCAGTTTATCGAGACTGTGCAGCACGATACAGATAACCGATACTGGGATCGTACCCGGCTCCGGCGTCGGAAACGCGCGTCAGGCGCTCGATCGCGCGACACTCGGTGTTAAAGTCGTCGCCGTTGGCGTACCGACAGTTGTAGATGCGGCGACGCTCGCTGCCGATATCATGGAGCAGTCGGGTATTTCCGCCGATGAGAAGAGACTTGCCCCGCTGTCCGGCGGCGTGATAGTTACGCCCAAAGAGATAGATACGCGTGTAAATGAGATATCGCGTCTTGTGGCGTACGCGATAAATATGGCGGCGCAGGGGATGAGTGTAGACGATATAACGATGATGACGTCGTAGGTTTATCGCCGGTGAGGCGGTAAATTATCGCCTCTCGGCGATGAATGTTTCACGTGAAACATTGTAAAAAATTTTCTTTCATACAATAAATGCTTGAAATGCAGAGAGGTTGTGATATACTGGAAATCTAAGAAGAATTTTGGAGGAAGTATGGGCAGAATAATCGCTGTTGCAAATCAAAAAGGCGGCGTAGGCAAGACGACTACAGCCGTCAATTTGGCGTACGCTCTTTTTGACGATGGCGAGCGTGTGCTGCTGTGCGATTGCGACCCGCAGGGCAACGCGACGTCGTCTGTCGGCGTAAAAAAGAACAAAGTAGAGCACAGCATGTACGATGTGCTTATACAGGGCACGCCTATAGAGCAGGCGATCGTCAAAACGAAGTACTGCCATATAGTGCCGGCGAACAAACAGCTTTCCGGCGCCGGGATAGAGCTTGTATCTGTGCCGGAGCGCGAATATGTGCTTAAAAAAGCGCTTGCCGCCGTGAAAAGCCGGTATGATTTTATAATTATCGACTGCCCGCCGTCTCTTGAGCTTATGACGATAAATTCATTGTGCGCGGCGGACGGGGTGCTTGTGCCGGTGCAGTGCGAGTATTTTGCGTTGGAGGGTTTGAGCGACCTTATCAATATCGTTCGCCTTACAAAGCGTGGGCTGAATCCGTCGCTCGATATAGACGGCGTGCTGCTGACAATGTATGATGGAAGAACGAATCTGTCGCTTCAGGTGGCGGAGGAGGTCAAGAAATATTTCGGCGCGAAGTTATACAGCTCCGTTATCCCGCGCAATGTGCGAATAAGCGAGGCGCCGAGCCACGGCAAGCCGGTCATTGCGTACGACAAGGGGTCAAAGGGTGCAAAGGCGTACGAGCAGCTTGCGCAGGAGGTCATAAAAAGGGCGAAGAAGATAAAAACCGGTAAATGAAAGGAGAGCGGAAATGGCAAAAGGATTGGGTATGGGGCTTGAAGCGCTTTTCGGTGATACGATCTCCGATACCGCTGAGGGCGGGAACTCGTATCTGCCTATTGAGAAAATAGAGCCGAAGCCGGATCAGCCGAGGAGCCGTTTCGACGCGGACGGACTTGCCGAGCTTGCCGGTTCTATTGCGGAGCATGGCATAATCCAGCCGATAACCGTCAGAAAGCTTGACGGCGGCTTTTATCAGATAATCGCGGGCGAGCGCAGATGGCGCGCCGCGCGGATGGCGGGACTTTCGGAGGTGCCTGTCAGGATAATCGAGGCGGACGATAAAGAGGCGATGGAGATGGCGCTTGTCGAAAATCTCCAGCGCGAGGATCTGAATCCTGTCGAAGAGGCGACGGGATATAAGCAGCTGATGTCTGAATACGGCATGACGCAGGAGCAGGTCGCCGCGCGCGTCGGCAAATCGCGCCCCGTCATCGCAAATTCACTTAGGATACTTACGCTGCCAAAAGAGGTGCTCTGGCTTGTAGAGTCCGGCGCGCTGAGTTTAAGCCTTGCGCGCACGGTGCTTGAGGCGGAGGGGGACGACGCCCGCATATATGCCGCGCAGCAAGCGGCTGAAAAGGATATGACGGTCAAGGAGCTATCCGCGCTGATAAAAAAACTGTCGCGCGAAGAAAAGCCGAAGAAGGAGAACGAGGGCGTCGATTATATAGCCGAGGTCGAAAAAGACCTGACGCAGAAGCTAGGACGCCGGGTGAAAATCGTAAACGGCAGAAAAAAGGGCAGATTTGAAATAGAATACTATGGAGAAGAAGATTTTGAGAGGCTGCTTGCAGCTCTTGAAAATATAAAGGAGAGATAAATATGCTTGATATCAGAGTTATCCGCGAAAATCCGGAGAGAATCAAAGAACGCCTTTTGTATAAAGAGGTGGACGCAGGCGACGCGATCGATAGGATCATGGAGCTTGATACGGAACGCCGCAGGCTTATAGCGGAGACGGAGACGCTCAAGGCGGAGCAGAATAAGGTTACAAAGCAGATCCCCGCAATGAAAAAGGCGGGCGAGGATACAGCGCCTGTCTTTGCGCGGATGAACGAGCTTAAAGATGAGATAAAAGGCATCGATCAGAAGCTGAAGGACGTTGAAAACGAGTATACGACGCTTATGCTTGGGCTGCCCAACCTGCCGGACGAGGATTTAAAGCCCGGCGGCAAGGAGAATAACGAGCCGATCAGATATTTCGGCGAGCCGCATAAGTTCGATTTCGAGCCGAAAAACCACGTGGACCTGTGCACAAGCCTTGGTCTTATCGACTATCAGCGCGGCGCAAAGCTGTCCGGCAACGGGTTCTGGATATACAAGGGCATGGGCGCGCGGCTTGAATGGGCTCTGCTCAACTATTTTATCGATACGCACATCGCCGACGGGTACGAGCTTTTGCTCGTTCCGCATATGCTCGGCTACGAGTGCGGTCTGACAGCAGGTCAGTTCCCGAAATTTGAGCAGGACGTCTACTGGCTGCAGACTGCGGAGGACGCGCAGAGAAGATTCATGCTGCCGACGGCGGAGACGGCGCTCGTCTCCGTACACAGGGACGAGATAATGGCTGAGAGCGACCTGCCGAAAAAATATATCTCATATACCCCATGCTTCCGCCGCGAGGCGGGAAGCTATCGCTCGGACGAGCGCGGCATGGTGCGCGGACACCAGTTCAATAAGGTCGAGATGGTGCAGTACACGCGTCCGGAGGATTCCGACGTTGCGTTTGAAGAGCTTGTCGCCAAGGCGGAGCGCCTGGTCAGCGGGCTCGGCTTCCATTTCCGCACCGTAAAGCTCGCCGCAGGCGATTGCAGCGCATCGATGGCGAGAACGTACGATATCGAGATCCAGATACCGTCGATGGACGGGTATAAAGAGGTTTCGTCAGTCTCGAACGCGCGCGATTATCAGGCGCGCCGCGGTTCCATCCGTTTCCGCAGAGAAGGTACGGGAAAGATCGAGTATGTACACACGCTCAACGGCTCCGGTCTTGCGACGAGCCGTATCCTTCCGGCGCTTGTCGAGCAGAATCAGCAGGCAGACGGCAGCGTCGTTGTGCCGGAGGTGCTGCGCAAATATCTCGGCGGTATAGAGGTAATAAAGTAACAAAGCGATGTTTGTTGCCTTAACGGGCGACGCCGCTTTTTATCGACGGGGATTATCGCCGAGAGGCAATACTATTTTTGCGCGGAGGTGCAAACTTTTTTCGCTCACTATATGAGCGGTTTACCGCCGCCAAGCGGCGGGGAATTGTTGCGCCAAGCGCAACTCCTTTGCGACTATTTCTTTTACGTATGCAAAAGAAATGGTCGCCCCAAAGAAAACATAGCAGGGAAAACCGGTTTTCCCTGCACCCTTTCTATATTTTTCCCCAACGCAGGCATACGTCATCTGATATGATAGCTTATTCCCCGCGGGATAGAATAGGCGCATTGACAGCGCATTGCGTAACAATGACACTGCGCGTAGTATTACACCGCGGCACGGTGGTCATGTTACCCTGTTTCCTTTATCGTTACTACCGTCTGCCGCGCCTTTTATGGCGCGGGGGCAGTGATTTGATGATCTGTCAGATTACCGCCGAGATTCGTCGAATGGGAAGCACGGTCATATTACTAATAGGGGAACAGCAAGTTAGAGTCGCCTATGCGTATGTTGATACGCATTTTTGGGGTTTGCAAAGGGGATATTCCCCTTTGCTATGTTTTCTTTGGGTTACCGTTTCTTTGGGATATGCCAAAGAAATGGTAACAATACCCCGCCGCTTGGCGGCGCAGTAAGCCCCCGCGCTGGAAAC
>CALWWO010000076.1 GCA_944385265.1 uncultured Oscillospiraceae bacterium | reverse complement strand
CCCGTTTTCGTCGACGCAAGCTCCGTATCGCTTGTTTTGCCCTTTCAGGCAAAAGTGCGCTCATTCCGCTGCGTCTCCTCTCAAAATCACAACCGCTTCGCTGGGTTGTGATTTTGTAAAAGAAATGGGTGTATATCCTCCGCGCCACGGGCGCGGTAAACCCGCCCGCTTTCGCGGGCGAAAAAGGTCGCCGCCCTTCGGCGGCGAAAAGATATCGCCTTTCGGCGATAAATAAGCATTTGCAAAAGCGCCGCGATATGCTATACTTTTTATATACAGCAGTTTTGCCGGCGCTCCGGCAAAACACGCAGCCGGACATGGCGCATCTATCTGCCCGCCGGCAGTGTAACCGCTCATATTAAGGAGGATATTATTATGCAGTATCATATCCAAGGCGAAACTTTACCGGTCGTTATTTGCCAGCTTGAGCCCGGTGAAAGAATGATTACCGAAGGCGGCTCGATGGCATGGATGTCTCCAAACATGAAGATGGAGACGACGACAAACGGCGGAATCGGAAAAGCTCTCGGAAGGATCTTTTCCGGCGAAAAGCTTTTTCAGAACATCTACACGGCGATGGGCGGTATCGGCACCATCGCGTTTGCCTCCAGCTTCCCCGGCTCTATAAAAGCGTTCAACATCACCCCGGGCAACGATATCATTTTTCAAAAAAGCGCGTTTCTTGCCTGTGAAGGCGGCGTGGAGCTGTCAGTGCATTTCAACAAAAAGTTCGGCGCCGGATTTTTCGGCGGCGAAGGATTCATCCTTCAGCGCGTCAGCGGCAACGGTATCGCCTTTGCCGAATTTGATGGTCATGTGATCGAGTACGAGCTTGCACCCGGTCAGCAGATCATTATAGATACCGGTCATCTCGCCGCAATGACTCCAAGCTGCCAAATCGATATTCAAACCGTCCCCGGAATCAAAAACATGTTCTTTGGCGGCGAGGGGTTCTTCAACACCGTTATAACAGGTCCGGGAAGAGTGTGGCTGCAAACGATGCCTATCGTAAACGTCGCCGGAGTTTTGAGCCCATATATCATAGTTGACAAAAACTGATTTCTCTCTTGCGGGACAATGTTATTTTGTTTCCGCTATCCCCCTTACAGGACCTGAAGCCTTCTGGCTTCAGGTCTTTTATTTATCCACATTTTCCCTATTGCGGATATGTAAATAATTTGTTATGATATTCTTTACTGCTTATAGTTGCTTTTAAATCGCTTTGTATGTGAAAGGAGCTGCAATATGCTGAGAAAATTTATCGGCGATCGTGAATTCTATCGCCGTACACTCGCTGTTACTGTCCCGATAATCGTCCAAAACGGTATAACCCAGTTTGTAAATCTGCTCGACAATATAATGGTCGGACAGGTGGGAACGCAGGCTATGACCGGCGTCGCTATCGTAAACCAGCTTTTCTTTGTGTTCAATCTGTGCGTCTTCGGCGCCGTCTCAGGCGCGGGCATATTCGGCGCGCAATTTTTTGGGCGCTCAGATCATAACGGTCTGCGCTATGTTTTCCGCTTTAAGCTTATTATTGCAGGATTGATATGCGCGCTTGGCATATCGGCGTTCATCGCGTTCGACGATACGCTCATATCGCTGTTCCTCCGCGGAGAGGGCAGCGCCGAGGATATCTCCGCGGCGCTTGGATACGGGAAGGAATACCTCGCCATAATGTGTATCGGGCTTGTGCCGTTTGCTATAACTCAGGTGTATTCGGGCACACTGCGTGAAACGGGGCAGACCGTTATCCCTATGCAAGCCGGAATCGCAGCCGTTTTGACAAACCTTATCGGCAACTATATCCTCATCTTCGGTAAATTCGGCGCTCCTGCTCTCGGCGCCGCCGGCGCCGCTATCGCGACTGTAGCATCCCGTTTTGTGGAGCTCGGCGTCATCGCCGTGTGGACGCACTCGCATAAAGCCATCAATAAATTCATCGTGGGCGCGTACAAAAGCCTGTACATACCCGGCGCTCTGTGCAAAAAGATCATTATAAAGGGCACCCCGATCCTCGCAAACGAGGCGCTGTGGTCCGCCGGCATGTCCATGCTCACGCAGTGCTATTCCGTCCGCGGATTTGAGGTCGTGTCTGCCGTAAACATCTCGTCGACTATATCAAACCTCTTCGCCGTCGTGACAATGGCGCTCGGCTCGTCCATATCGATAATCGTGGGGCAGGCTCTCGGCGCCGGCGATATGGAGAGGGCGCGCGATACCGATAATAAGCTTATCGCTTTCTCCCTTGCGTGCAGTTCAGCCTGTGCGCTGCTTATGGCGTTCGCCGCGCCGTTTATCGCCGGCGCGTACAACGTTACCGACGTCGTAAAGACGCTTGCGACCGATTTCCTCATAATAGCCGCGATAAACCTGCCCATACGGTCGTTCTGTAATTCGTGCTATTTCACGCTGCGCTCCGGCGGCAAAACGCTTATCACATTTTTGTTCGACAGCGTGTCTATATGGACGCTGTCGGTGCCGCTGGCATACTGTCTTGCGCACTTCACCTCCATGAACATTGTTACGCTGTACCTGTGCTGTAACCTCGTCGATCTCATAAAATGCGTGATCGGCTACATCATGGTAAAGCGCGGCAAATGGCTGCACAACCTCGTCGCTGAAACGGCATAATGTATAAGCGCGCAGCGCGATCGTAACAGCGGGTGAGATCCTGATTGTAAAACGCGGCTCTGCAATTAAGCAGAGCTGCGTTTTTTATGCCATATCGTAGCTCCTAGTTTTATAATATACCCTGTATCGTAGTTTGTCAATATTTTCCCGCCCTTTTCTACTATACAGGGTATATTTTTATTTACACGCCCTCTCTTGTATGGTATACTGGTCATAACAGGATGTTTAATTTAAAAGGAGAGATTCATATGCTTTTTACCGAAAAATTAGACGCCCTCATGGCTGAGCGCGGCATGACGCGCGGAAGGCTTGCCGATGAAACCGGTATCCCATATAACACCATCGTCGGTTTTTACACCAAGGGGTATAAAAACATAAAGCTCGGGAATCTTCGCAGAATATCGGAATATTTCGACGTATCGATTGATGTTTTGGCTGACGACAGCGCGCCGCTCTACAATATCGAGGAAATAGCTCCGGCTTTTCCCGAAAAAAAATATTCCGCCCTTTCCGAAAAAGAGCGGAACTTTGTGAATGATATGATAGACGGGCTTTTGGATATGCGCTCATCAGACGGGCAGGAGGAGACGAAAGAGCCCGCGTATATCAGGGAATACGTCACTCCGGCGGCTGCGGGGTATGCCTCGCCGGCTGAGGGTGAGGACTATGTGCTTGTCCCGCGCGAGGACAACGTTCCTGCTTCCGCCGATTTCGCCGTACGCATATCGGGCGACAGTATGGAGCCGTATATCTCCGATGGGTCGCGCGTGTATGTTTCGCGCACAACAGAGCTGACCGACGGCGATGTGGGCATATTTTTCGTCGACGGCGACATGAAATGCAAGCAGTATTGCGAGGATACGTTCGGCAATATATACCTGTTTTCGCTCAACCGCAACAGGAGCGACGCGGATATGACCATTTTCGCTTCAAGCGGAATAACCGTCTTCTGCTTTGGCAAGGTGCTTTTGAAAAAGCGTCCGCCGCTGCCGAAAAGCTGAAGCGCGGCTTTGCTTATCGCCGAAATGCGATACCTTGCCGCCTAAGGGCGGCGTAAATATATCGCCTACCGGCGATAATGCGCCCCTGCGGCGCATTTTTATATGCCGGTGAGATCGAACGGCGGGATAAAGCTCTCGCTTACAGAGCCGAGATCCTGATAAAATCCGTCCTCTATCCCGCTGCCCTCAAGATATCGTATCGCCGCCCGGTGCTCCGCTTCCGTGAGCGGTCGGTTCAGCTCCGGATACGGCGTTTCATTCACAGGAGTGTACTGGCTCATAAGGGAAAACAGCACTTGTCCCGGTTTGAACGTGCGCTCCACCCAGTCTATCACGCAAAACGTGTTTTCAAGATTTTCAGGCAGCACCAGATGGCGGATGATGACGCCGCGCTTCAGCGTCCCGTCCTCTCCGAAGGCGTAGTCGCCCGTCTGGCGGTACATCTCCTCTATGGCGCGCATGGCAACCTCTGGATAATCCGCCGCCTTTGAATATTTCGCCGCCGGCTCCGACAGGGCGTATTTCATATCCGGCATATACACGTCGATAAGCCCGTCGAGCTTTCTTATCGTCTCAACGCTCTCGTATCCGCCGCAGTTGTACACCACGGGCACAGGCAAGCCGCCATCAAGGGCTTTTGCTATAATGTCCGCAAAATGCGACGGGGTGACTAGATTTATATTGTGCACTCCCGTGTCGACAAGCCGCAGGAATATATCTCGCAGCTCTTCGACCGTCACGGCTTTGCCGGCTTTCCCGCGCGATATCTCCATATTCTGGCAGAACACGCATTTTAGCGCGCAGCCTGAGAAGAACACGGTTCCTGACCCTCTCTCGCCGGTAAGGCACGGCTCTTCCCACATGTGCGCCGCCGCTCTTGCCACGACAGGGAGCTTTCCCATGCCGCACACGCCTGCGCCCGTCGTCAGCGTCCTTTCGGCTTTGCAGTCTCTTGGGCATAAATCACACACGCCGCCTGAAACAGGCGGCGTTTTATCGTTTAGCATATCCTTTTTGCCAGTATTTTTCACACTTTTCATTACCTTTCCCGCGCCGGAACGGGCTTTGCGCCGCCCGTTTCGATTCTTGTAATGTCGGGGCGCGCTCATATCGCCCGCTCCTGTTCTCCTCAAAAAGCCGCGTTTTGCTCAAAATGCCAGCGCCCTGTTAAAA
>CALWWO010000075.1 GCA_944385265.1 uncultured Oscillospiraceae bacterium | reverse complement strand
AAATGCACATACGCTGGGGCGACAACGTGATAAAGCTTATCGTATACGCCGCCATGAGCGTGCACTGGTTCAATCTCCTGCTGTGGCTGTGGTTTTACCGCGTGTTCATGATGCTGATGGAGCAGGCGTGCGATGAGAGCGTGCTCCGCGCGCTCGGCGAGGACGCCCGTGCCGATTACAGCGGAACGCTGCTGTCACTGTCGTCGGGCAGGCATTTTATCGGCGCAATACCCGTGGCGTTCGGCGAGGGGTTTATAAAGGATCGTATACACGACATATTAAAGTACAAAAAGCCCGCCGTATTTCTCACCGCTGTGGCGCTCATCTTCTCCGCCGGCGTTATAGCCGTGTGCGGTACGAACGAATATGTATATGACAAGTCCGTCATATCATACGAGGGCGACGGCAGCGCGTCCGGCAGCAAGGTATTCAGCTTTATCCCGGGTGAGGACGTGCGCAGCGCCGCGTTCACATTTGAAGTCTGGACGGAGGACGGGCTTTATTTTTCGCAGCGGCTTGCAGAGGGCTCTTTAAATGCGCTCGGCATTGAGGAGGAAAACACGATAACCGTATCGTACGTTTCGAATGATTGGGACTCGATAACGATGACATTTGCTTTAAACGACTCGATATATCTGAACACCGATACGGTGAAGCTTCCGGCGGGCGAATACACAGGGCTCGGCACGTCGCATATCGCAGATGTAGACGGCGGCGCGTACGAGGCTGAGACCGGCAGCGTCACGGCGCTCTGCTCCGTCGTATTCACACCCGGGCGGTGGAACACGAAGGTCGGAAACTGCGGAATTATAAGCGCCGGCGGGGGTGAGGTTGAAGTCGAGGACGGGTGCGCCGTCGCGCTTATAAAGATGGAGACCTCGTCTGAATACAGAACAGCAAAGCTCTATCATATATCTTCTATCGTCCCGTGGCTCGGCGAGGCGGAGCGCTGTGACGTCCTATCTGAATCTAAATCTGCTGAGGTAAGTCCCGCCGAAATTGTACCGTATATCCGCGCGCTCGCCTCATCGCGCTATTTTGACCTTGGGAGCGCCGCTATCGACATCGATTTTGAAGCTGCAATCACGCTGTATCACGGTAACGCGAGAGCTGAGCTATATCTCGACGAATACGGGTATATCTACCTATCCGTGACGGACGGAGCGGAAAAACAGAATTTATATAAGATTTTACCGGATCAGCAGAGCTTTGGCAGGCTGCTCGCCGAAATTTACGATGTGCTCGGCATTGAATACTCCGCCGCCGGTGTATACGGGCTTCCGCAGGATATCGGCGACGTGTCGCTGTTCAACGGATATGAAGCTACGCTGCTTGCCGGTTTCCCGCAGGCAGATGTATCGGTCTACGCGCTTTCCGGCGCTGACGAGTGCTATTTTATGATGCGGGAGGGTGTCCATCTCTATATATGCGTTGCGGACTATCAGCCCGAGATATACGGCGCAATCCGCTCCGACTACGACGGCGACGGAGAATATGAGGTCGCATTTATCGGCTCCGCGCCGCCGGAGGATGTAAACGACGATTTCTTCTTCGTGCTCGATATTGACGGCGGTGAGCTTATCCTCAGCACGATGTACGATTTTCAGGCGCAGCTCGATATGCTGATAAGCACTGGCGTTTACGCCGATGATGAAAACCTCATAAGCATCGATTACAGCGGCGAAAATTTGACCGGTGGTCCTGATTATGAGCCGGACAGCGTCACGGTCGACGTCTCAACATATAAAACCGAGCCGGTAGAATCGCCGGTCGATGAAATAAGCGTTTATGATAACGATAACGCCGACTTTTGGTTCGATGACGGCAAGATGCTGTTTTCTACCGGGATATATCTCGATTTTGACGATTCCGGCGAGCGCATTTTATGCGCCGTGATAAACGGCGAGATAGTTTACGACGGCGCGCTCGTTATAGGACAGTGCTATCTCTCCGCGGTCGAATAGCGTGCATTTGAACTCTGGCATACTCAATGTGTTTTAATGTGCATTTGTTTTATTTAGCCAAATGGTCATTATCTTATGCAAAAAGCCATGAGCAGCTTTAAAAGCCGCTCATGGCTTTAATATTTATGATATCTTAGTTTCGGTTTTTAAAACGGGAGTTTAGCTTCCTCTGCTTCTTTTATGACCATTTCGGCATGTTCCGGCAGGATATGCCTTTTTGCAAGCATTTTGTTAACCGATTCCGTCACCTTCGCCACATAATCCTCGCGGCTTGAATAGAGCGAGCGTATCTCATCGTCGGTAAGCCGCCTCTCTGTTCCGCCGGCATTCGTATACACATACAGCGGGCAGTCCACATACGGTGAGCGAAGACCGCCGAGTGCATTTCCGAATCTGTCCTTTTTAAACTCGATATCAGGATATTCCCCTACCGTTTCGACATAATCGCATATTTCCGGCGCTTCACCCGTCGTCATCCAGCGTATAAGATTATCTATCATCGCACAGACGACGTAATGCGCCGGATATTCCGGACGTGTATCGCCTGCCCCTACAAGCTGCGTACCGCCCGCTTTTTCCACATCCTCATTGCAGCATGAATACGCGCTCGCCGCCCAGCGGCTGACGCCCGCACCCGCGATCTCAACTATCCTGAGATATCTGCCCTTTTCATTCGGCTGATATCTGTGCCACAGCGTCGACCACGACGGATGTATCGTATCGCCCAGCAGGTCTCCCAATGTCAATAGATGTATAAGCGGGACCTCGCATGTATATAAATCGCGCGGATCAAGCTCATGCAGCATTTGGCGGTAATTATTGAGTCCGCCGGGAGCGCCCGTCATAAACACTAAAAATCCGTCATACACATGCGACCCGTCTGCAAGCCGCGTGAGCGGGTGTATCGCCGCCGCATATGCCGAAAGGTCGCCGCCCGTCGTCCCTTGTAACATAGTTTTTTCCACTTTGTACCCTGCAAACGGCGATCCGGGGAGATCTGATTTTAAAAGCGCGCCGACTTGACTTACATAATCCCATTTCAGCCCGTCCTCCGTCTCTTCATCGGGCATTTTCCCGCCGAGTCCCATAACGGCGGGCATTCTATCCTCCGGACGTATGGGATTTTTAAACGCGAGCTCTCCATACCGCTCCGGATCGAAGCGGCGCAACCCCTTCATCGCCACTTCGGATATCGTCATGCTGACGCTACCGTGCCCGCGCGACATTATGTATTCGTTGCTTGGAGCCCAGCCGGTATTCGATCTGTCGTACCCGCTGTTCGGATTGCAAAACTCACAATGTACGATACCGCTGAATTTAGACGGATCTCTCGGCTTCCTGACGACTATCCTGCTGCAATACGGTGCGTCCGTAAATATGACGTGCGGATATTTTTCATCGTCTTCCCAGTCATATACATTTGAGTACCCTTTTACAATGTACTCCTCCTCTATATATCCGTATTTTTCAAGGTCTATTGGCTTTAACAGCCGCTTTGCGCCGCCCATTATATATGAGCTTTCCGTTTCCGGTACAAGTCTGTACTCGGGTGGGCGGGCAATTTTCACGATTTTAGGTTTCAGCATTTTTATCCCTCCATATCCGTTTATGAGCTGAAAAATTTACTTTTCTTTTTTTAATATGCATTTACACTTCGCGGCACTTTCGCTGTATTTACTCTGCTTCTTCTATAGCCGAGGATCACATATAGCGCATGTCTCTATACCGGTCCGCAACTGTTGTATATAACTATTATACAAAATTTTACAGTACCGTCAAATAAAATCTATTTACTCTAATTCAATTTATCCGGCAGTCTTTAAATAAAATGCATAAAGCCCGTTTTCCCCCTCCGAAAACGGACTTTATGCAATCTAAAAAAAGGTCGCCAACTTATGTCGCGCAAGCACATCTTAAATACAGATTAATAAAAAATTTTAAATACAAAAATACAGTAAAACAATTTGAATTTAAGAATACTTTAAGACTACCTGCCTTTTAGCTTTGCATCATCTTTAAAATGTTTTACTGTTTTATATGTTAACACGTTTTTATTTCTTACAATATGCAAAGTTCTCTGATTTTTTTGTAATATTTTAACTATTTTTAAATTTTACAGTACTTTATTTAAATTGTTTTTAATGTCTGCTTAACTTGACCTATAGTTCCCTACGCCTTTCACATTTTACGCACACCGGCATATTTTATATCGGCGGGAAAATATTTTCTCCCGGCTGGTCTTAGCTTATTATATGAAAGGATATGTCACCATATGAATATATATGATCTTCCATCTGTTCCCGTGGGTCAAAAAGGCATAATCACCTCTGTCGCGGATACTGACCTGTCTGAGCGCCTTTTCGATCTCGGTTTTATTCCGGGTACACCCGTGTCGTGCCTTTTTGCGGCTCCGTCAGGTAATCCGAGAGCGTATCTTATACGCGGAACAGTGATAGCGCTTCGCAATCAGGATGCAATCGGAATAAAAGCGGAGATTTGAACGGGGTGTTATGATATGAGTTTAAAATCTCCCTCATCGTCCGAGGATGTAAAGCGTTTTTTCCTCCCGGATATAGAGCGGCGAAACAGCTCCGATCTTATCGTCGCGCTTGCCGGCAATCCGAACGTTGGAAAAAGCACTGTCTTTAACGCTCTCACCGGTATGCGCCAGCATACCGGCAACTGGCCCGGCAAAACCGTCGAATGGGCTTCCGGAACGTACACTTATAACGGGCATGAAAATATTTTAGTCGACACGCCCGGGGCGTACTCCCTCTTCCCCGGCTCCGCCGAGGAGGAGGTCACGCGCGACTTTATTACAAGCGGCGTCGCCGATGTGACGGTGATCGTATGCGATGCGTCATGTCTGGAGCGCAACCTGAATCTTGTTTTGCAGATACTGTCGTTTACCAGAAAAGCCGTCGTATGCGTAAATCTCATCGATGAAGCGGCAAAAAAGGGTATATATGCCGACGCCGATAAGCTGGGACAGCTTTTGGGCGTTCCGGTCGTCGCGACAAGCGCCCGCAGCGGCAAGGGACTTGACGCGCTTATGCAAAAAATAGAAGACGCCGCGCTTAAAAATCCTAAGGGTGGAAATTCGGGTGATTGTTCTGCCGGCGGCGGCTACACTTACGGTGATAGTAACGCCTATAATGGCGATGGTGCTTGCAAATCCAGCGGCGCTGAGCAGGATGGATTTGTATGTGAAAACGTCTCATGTAGAACCTGCCCGTGCGCAGATTCTAATTCATGCGGTGGAGCCTGCCCGTGTAAGGATGCTAATTCGTGCGGCAGGGTCTGCTCATGCGGAAACGGATGTTCCCGTGGGATCGGCATACCCGACTTTACGCGGCTTGACCGCAGGCAGGCGGCAAGTAATATTTTTCACACGGCGGAAAGCATATGCGCCGAGGTCGTACACCGTTCGCCGCGCCCGGCTGAAGACCTCCAGCTTAAGATCGACAGGCTTCTGACACGCAAAAGCACCGGTATACCGGTAATGCTGCTTCTGCTTGCGCTTGTATTTTACATAACGATGGCTGGCGCGAACATCCCCTCCGAGATATTGGCGTCCACATTCTCCACTATCGGCGGATGGCTCGACTCGTGGCTTTTATCTGTGAGCTGTCCGGAAACGCTTCGCAGCCTTCTTGTGAGCGGGATATACCGCACCGTATCTTGGGTCGTATCATTTATGCTGCCTCCTATGGCGATATTTTTCCCGCTGTTCACCCTTCTGGAGGATCTCGGCTATCTGCCGCGGGTGGCTTTTAATCTCGATAACGCCTTCAGGCGCTGCGGCGCCTGCGGGAAACAGTCGCTGACCATGTGCATGGGATTCGGCTGCAACGCCGCAGGCGTTGTCGGATGCAGGATAATAGAAAGTCCGCGCGAACGTCTCGTCGCGATCATAACTAACAGCTTCGTGCCGTGCAACGGACGTTTCCCAACGCTTATCGCGCTTATAACGATATTTTTTGCCGGAGCGTACGCCTATGCCTCTGCCACCGCCGCCGTTATTCTGACAGGCTTTATTTTGCTTGGAGTAGTTATGACACTTATCGTATCAAAGCTTCTCTCCTCCTCGGTTTTAAAAGGGCTCCCCTCCTCCACAGCGCTTGAAATGCCGCCGTTTCGCCGTCCGCAGATCGGAAGAGTGATAGTCCGCTCAGTTTTTGACAGGACTTTATTTGTGCTGGGCAGAGCTGTCGTCACTGCTGCTCCCGCTGGTCTCATTATCTGGCTTATGGCGAATGTACGCGTAAACGACGCGTCCGTTTTATCATACTGCACAGATTTTCTTGACCCGTTTGCGCGTATATTCGGTTTGGACGGCGTTATACTCACAGCGTTTATACTGGCGCTTCCGGCTAACGAGATACTTATTCCCATCATTATAATGGCTTATACGGCTTCCGGCTCGCTCACTGATTACGATAGCCTCGACTATTTGCGCGAGCTGCTCACCGCAAACGGCTGGACCGCTCTTACAGCGCTGAACACCATGCTGTTCTCGCTCATGCACTGGCCGTGCGCTACGACGCTTCTCACTATAAAAAAAGAAACCGGAAGTCTTAAATGGACCTTGGTTTCTTTCCTTACGCCCGCTGTATGCGGACTCGCTATATGTTTTATTACCGCGACCTTATACCGCGCTGTATTTTAGAAATTTATTATCTCAAGATGCTCGAGCAGAATCTTCGCGCCGAGAAGTATAAGTATCACGCCGCCGGCAAGCTCAGCCTTCGATTTATATTTTACACCGAATATATTACCTATCTTGACGCCGACAGCCGAGAATATAAACGTCGTCACTCCGATAAAGCTGACCGCTGCGACGATCTGCACCTTCAGAAAAGCAAATGTGACGCCGACGGCAAGCGCGTCTATGCTCGTCGCCACGGCAAGCGTAAACATTTTCCTTACGCCGAGCGATTCGTCAGCCTCTTCCTCTTCGCCGCTTACGGCTTCGCGTATCATATTGATTCCGATAGCGGCGAGCAGCACGAACGCGACCCAGTGGTCTATCGACACTATGTACTCGGCAAACTGTGTGCCGAGAAAATATCCTATAAGCGGCATGAGCGCCTGAAAACCGCCAAACCAAAAGCCTACCGTGCAGACGTTTCGCAGCGTTATCTTTTTCATCGCGAGCCCCTTGCATATCGCAACTGCAAAAGCGTCCATCGAAAGCGCTACCGCCAGCACAAAAAGTTCTGCTATACTCATAAATCCTCCACTAAAATATCGGAAGTATTCCGACGATTATTCCGGCGACCGTGCCGGTGAAATAAAGCAACCCCAGTGTTTTTAGATTATCTCTTATATCTCTATTTACGCGAAACAGCACAAGAAGCCCCACGCCCGAGCCGACGCACAATCCTGAAATCATCGCTCCCGCGCTTAAATATCCCTCGACGTACATCTCCGTTATCAGCACTGACGACGTGCAGTTCGGGATAAGACCGATAATACCGGCGAGAAGCTCTCCGATGACAGGTTTGTTCAGAATAAAGCCCGCAAGCCTGTCCTCCCCTATATAATCTACTGCCAGATTGAGCGCAAACGTTATGACCGCTATGAAAGCCGCCGTTTGAGCAGTATGATAAAGTGCGGATTTCCATATGCCGTCTTCTTCACAGTGGCAGTGCGAATCGCCGCATATATCGGCGATACTCGCCGCGCGTCTGTTCCCGGATTTCCGTATCACGAGATCGACCGCAAATCCTGTTATTACCGCTATAACGACTTTTACCGTCAGAATTTTAACTATCTGCCATATTGGGACATTTTCCGACAGCAAAATTGGCAGCATCTCATCCGAAGTGGAGAGAAATACAGCCAAAAGCGTGCCTTTCGTTATTATCCCGCCGGCATAAAAATTCGACATGACGGCAGAAAAGCCGCACTGCGGCACTACGCCGAGCACCGCGCCGGTAAGCGGACCGTATTCCCCCGCTTTATTTATAAGCGACGCCGCCTTTTCCCCCGCTCTATGCTCTATAAACTCTATAAGCAGATACGCGAGGAAAAGGAACGGTATAAGTTTAACACAATCAAGCAATGTGTCAACAATAATATCAACCATTTTTCATTTCCCTTACGCGCTTATTTGCAATGGTCTAGCCCTGCAAACCGCGCGCCTGTCTATCCATATCCTCGACTACTATATCAAAAATCTCGCCGAGAGTCGCGCAATATTCGAGCACCTTCCACGGCTCGTTCGTGTGATAATGTATTTTTATAAGATCCTCGTCACCGACGGCAATAAGGCAGTCGCCTTTAAAATTTTCTGTGATATAATCGTTTATGACGTCCTCATCAAGTCCTTCACCTTCTATAAGAAGCTGCGTATCGTATCTATATTCAAGCATTTTTATACCTCTTTTTTCAATATTATTTCACGTCTGCGCCGCCGGAAGCAGTTTTTTCCACTCTCCGGCGGCGTATTTTTTATTTTATCTTATGACAGCTCCAAGCTCTTTATCAAGCGCTGCGAGCACGTCCTTTACTACGGCGTCAGCTTCAGCGTCCGTAAGCGTTTGCTCGTCCGATCTTATCGTGAGCGAAAACGCGGTGCTCTTTTTACCTTCCGCGATGTGCGAGCCCGTATATATATCGAACAGCTTTACATCACGAAGCAGCTTTCCGCCGGCGCGGCGGATACAATTTTCAAGCTCGGCTATCGTCGTCTTATTATCGCATACTACGGCGATATCCCTTATTATTGCAGGATATTTGGGAAGCGGCTTATACTGATTCTCGGACGACACGTTTGCCATCATATCGGCAAAATCTATCTCCGTCGTATATGTCTCTCCCAGACCATAGCTTTCAGCCACCTTGGGATGCACCTGCCCTATAACGCCTATCACCGTATCGCCCGCTTTTATCTCGGCGCAACGCCCCTGGTGATATGACGCGTTATCCTTTTTCGCCGTAAAGGTAACATTCTCTATCCTCATCTTTGAAAGCAGCGCCTCGACCGCTCCCTTCATCGTAAAGAAATCGCACTTGCCATATGCGCCGAGAGTTATTATGATCCTCTCGTCCGGAAGCTCTTCACCGGTATCGCGGTACACTCTGGCAAGCTCAAAAAGCCTTACGTCATCGTTTTTATAGCTCTTGTTCCTGCTGAGTATCTCAAGCATAGACGGCAGCGACACTGTCCGCATTACGCTTGTATCCTCACCAAGCGGGTTCAAGATAACGGGTCCTTTTCTTATTGGATCGTCGGCGGCTATATGGATCCTGTCATATGCGCTGGGACCTATGAACGAATACGTTATGATCTCTGAATAGCCCATGCCGCGGAGCAGGCTCGACACCTCGCGCTCCGCCTCCTGCTTCGGAGTGAATCCGCCCATATTCGTCTCGCTTTTGAACATCGTATAGCCTATCTCATCATATCCGTAGAATCTGGCTACCTCCTCCGCAAGATCGGAATAATGTTCCACATCGCCTCTCCACGACGGTACGGTGACCTCGTCTCCATCGACGGTAAAGCCGAGCTTACTGAGCGTTTTGACCATGAAATCTTTAGATATATCCGTGCCGAGGAGCGCGTTTATTTTATCGGCTTCAAGCTTCAGCTTTGTCGGCACAAATTCCTTTGCGACGACGTCGATAATACCGTCGATCACCTCGCCGGCGCCGAGCATCTCGACAAGCTCGCACGCGCGCTCCACCGCGTCGAGCGTGTTTTCCGGATCCAGACCTTTTTCAAATTTGCTTGACGCGTCGGTACGCATATTAAGGCGCATGGCCGTCCTTCTGACGGAAGTGCCGTTGAAGTTTGCGGATTCGAACACGGCGTACTGCGTATTTTCTGTGATCTCGCTGTTTTCACCGCCCATTACGCCGGCGACACCCACCGCCCTGTCGGCGTCGGCTATGACGAGCATATTGGAATCGAGCGTTCTCGGCGTTCCGTCGAGCGTATTCATCGTTTCGCCATCCTGCGCGCGTCTTACGACTATCTTTTTCCCGTCAAGGCATGCATAGTCGAACGCATGCATCGGCTGACCGTACTCAAGCATGACATAGTTTGTTATATCGACGATATTATTTATCGGGCGCACGCCCATAGCGCGGAGGCGGCGGCGCATCCAAAGCGGCGACGGTGCGATTTTTATATTTTTTATCATGCGGCATGTATATCTTGGGCACAGCTCCGGCTCTTTTATCTCTACTGTGAGATGCTCGCGGATATCGCCGCCCGCGCCGTTTACCTGCGGCTTATGCAGCTTTAAAGGCTTATCGAATGTAGCCGCTGTCTCTCTGGCAAGACCGATGACGGACAGGCAGTCCGGTCTGTTGTTCGTTATCTCAAACTCAACTATGCGGTCGTCCGCGCCGATAAGCGGGCGGATATCATCGCCGATATTACACGGCTCGTCTATGACGAATATGCCGTCCTCTATGGCGTTTGGGAAATCGTGCTTATCAAGACCGAGCTCTGACAGCGAACAGAGCATCCCCTCCGACTCAACGCCGCGAAGCTTTCCCTTTGATATCTTCACGCCGCCCGGCAAGATCGAATGGTGCTTTGCTACCGGCACAATATCGCCGACCTTGAGATTCTGCGCGCCGGTGACTATCTGAAGCTTTCTCTCGTCTCCCACATCGACTTTGCATACCCAGAGATGGTCGGAATCGGGGTGGCGCTCCATCTCCACGACTTTGCCGATCACGACGTTTTTTATGTTCTCGCCCGGCTCCTCTGTAAACTCTACCTTTGAGCCGGACATCGTCATTTTATCTTCATATTCCTTTGAGGTGGCGTCTATATCCACAAACTCTGAAAGCCAATTTCTTGATAATTTCATTCTTGCCTGCCTCCCCTAAAATTGCTTTAGAAAACGAACGTCGTTTTCATAAATAAGGCGCATATCGTCGATGCCGAATCTCAGCATCGTAAGCCGCTCAAGCCCCATGCCGAACGCACAGCCGGAATATACGTCCGGGTCTATTCCGCACACGGCAAGCACCTTTGGATGCACCATGCCGGCGCCGAGAAGCTCTATCCAGCCCTCGCCCTTACAGGTGCGGCATCCCGTCCCCCCGCACATGAAGCACTGTACATCAACCTCGCACGACGGCTCAGTAAACGGGAAATGGTGCGGGCGGAAGCGCGTTTTCGTACCCTCTCCGTAGAGCTTTTCAAAAAAGGCGTTGAGCGTACCCTTCAAATCAGCCATAGTTATGCCCTTGTCGACAACAAGCCCCTCTATCTGATGAAACATCGGCGAATGAGTCGCATCGACCTCGTCCTTGCGGTAAACCCTTCCCGGGGAGATTATCCTGATGGGCGGCTTTTGCGACTCCATAACACGCGCCTGTACGGGCGACGTCTGGCAGCGCAGATGTACGCGCTCATCTTCGGTGATATAAAACGTGTCCTGCCATTCTCTTACCGTATGCCCCTCCGGTATGTTCATCATGTCAAAATCGTATTTTGTAAGCTCGACCTCCGGTCCTTCCGCAATCGAAAAGCCCATTCCGACGAATATATCCTTTGCCTCGTCCAGTACGATAGACATTGGATGTTTATGCCCGACATTTACCGGCGTTCCCGGTATCGTCACGTCGATCTCTTCGTTTTCAAGCCGTGCCTCCAGCGCCTTTTCCTCCAGTATCTTCACCTTTTCGGAAACTGCCTTTTCGATGTTTTCTCTGATACTGTTGGCAAGCTGCCCTATAACAGGACGCTCCTCAGCGGACAGCGCGCCCATCTGTTTAAGTATCGCCGTTATCTCGCCCTTTTTGCCGAGATATTTCACTCTCAATGCGTCAAGCTCCGTCTCCAGCGACACATTTTTCACTGCTTCAAGAGCTTCTTTTTTGATCTGCTCAAGTTTTTCTCTCATTTTTTCACATCCTAAAATAAAAAATAAAGCCTTTCATCCCTGAAAAGGGACGAAAGGCTACCTTCCGCGGTACCACCCTAATTCGGCAAAACGCCGCACTTAAAGCGCATAGGCTTTTACGGCGGATAACGGCGCCTGCCGCCGGTGATTAGCCGGAGCTCCCGGGCGAACTAAGCATTTTCGCGCGGAAGCCTTTCAGCCGGCGAGCTTCCTCTCTTTTGCGCTTAAACCATGCTATTTTCCCATTCATCGCAATTTATATATATTATACATACGATACGTTATACGCAGGCGGGCGCGCCCGTCTGTTAAACATCACATTTATACCATATTATTCCCGATA
>CALWWO010000074.1 GCA_944385265.1 uncultured Oscillospiraceae bacterium | reverse complement strand
CCTTTGAGACCTTATATACCTGGCGCACTTCGGCGTGCCCCAGCGTCACCTCTTTGTATTTCGGTGCAAGCATACCCTTCATTGCGGCTTCTATCTCGTTTATGCAGTCGTAAATTACCCTGTACATACGCATATCCACGTTATTGCGGGTCGCATTTTCTTTAGCCGCATTATCAGGTCTGACATTAAATCCGACGATGATCGCGCCCGACGTAGCCGCAAGCATCACGTCAGATTCATTTATTGCGCCGACGCCCGAGTGTATCACGCGCACCCTGATCTCGTCGTTTGAAAGCTTTTCAAGCGACGACTTTACAGCCTCTGCCGAGCCCTGTACGTCCGCCTTTACGATTATATTGAGATCCTTGAGCTCCCCCTCCTTGATCTGTGCAAACAAATCCTCGAGAGAGACCTTTTTCGCCGTATTCGCTTTGTTCTTTATCTCATCGCGGCGCTGTTCGGCAAGCTCTTTTGCCATTCTCTCGTCGGCGACGGCGTTAAACGTATCGCCCGCGCCCGGTACCTCTGACATACCCATTATCTCAACAGGTATCGACGGTCCCGCCTCGGTCACGCGCTCGCCCTTATCGTTCGTCATAACGCGCACTCTTCCGACAGCTGTCCCCGCGATGATTATATCGCCCTGTTTTAACGTGCCGTTTTGGACGAGCACCGTCATTATCGGTCCGCGTCCCTTGTCAAGCCGCGCCTCTATTACGGTACCCTTTGCCGGGCGGTTTGGATTAGCTTTCAGCTCGCTCATCTCAGCCGTGAGCACGACCATCTCGAGCAGATGATCTATTCCCTCTCCTGTCTTTGCAGAGATTTGGCATATGATCGTATCGCCGCCCCATTCCTCGTCGACAAGCCCATACTCCGTAAGCTGCTGCCTGATCCTGTCCGGATTCGCACCGGGTACGTCCATCTTGTTTATCGCAACTATTATCGGTATTTCCGCCGCTTTTGCATGGTTTATGGATTCCACCGTCTGTGGCATGATGCCGTCGTCCGCCGCAACGATGAGGATCGCTATATCCGTTACCATGGCGCCCCTTGCGCGCATGGAGGTAAACGCCTCGTGTCCCGGGGTGTCGAGGAAGGTTATCGGGCTGCCGTTTATTTCCACTCGGTACGCGCCGATATGCTGTGTGATTCCGCCCGCCTCTCCGGCGGCGACGTTTGCGCTTCTTATCTTATCGAGAAGAGAAGTCTTGCCGTGATCGACGTGTCCCATAACAACTACGACAGGCGCTCTCGGCTGGAGATCCTTTTCATCGTCCTCATGGTCGTCTATAAGCTTTTCCTCAATAGTCACGACGACCTCTTTCTCGACCTTGCAGCCGAGCTCCATCGCAACTAAAGCCGCCGTATCGTAATCTATAACGTCCGACACCGACGCCATAACGCCGAGCTTGATAAGCTGTTTGACTACCTCGGCTCCCGTTTTCTTCATTCTTGACGCGAGCTCGCCTACGGCTATCTGATCCGGTATCTGCACCTTCAGCGGCGCTTTTTTAGCTACTTCAAACTGGAGGCGCTGCATCTTATCGCGCTCCTCCTGACGGCGTTTTGCACTGCTAGCCATATTTTGACCGCGGTTTTGATTCCTCTTTGTGAATTTTTCCTTGCCTCGTTTCATATCATGTACTTTTTCAGGAACAAGGCTGTCAAGCCGCTCGTCGTATTTTTCAAGATTTATCGTTACTCCTGAGGTGTCTACAACACGCTTCCTTGGCTTGTCATTTATACGTATCCGCTCCTGCGGCTTTTCGCTTGCTTTATTCTGCTGTGTCTGCGCGGTTTGCCCCTGATTTTGCGCCGTTTGCGGTTTTGCCTGCGAATCTTTAGCAGACTGCGCAGCGCCGCTTTCATTTGCTTCAGCCTGCGCTGTCTTTTCTTTTCCCGCCTCAGCAGGCTTTTCCGCTGCGGCTTCCTTTTTTGGCTGCTCCTTTACCGCATACAGCTCCTCTGCGCTACTCACCTGATTATTCTGCGTCATATACTCGAATATTATGTCAAGCTCATCCTGATTAAGAACCTGCATATGGTTTTTAGGAGTCGTAGCGTATTTTGTAAGGATCCCCGTTATCTCCTTGGACGTCGTCTTGAAATCCTTCGCTACTTCATGAACTCTGTATTTGATTAATGTACTCATACTTTTTTCCTCCTCTTTCCCACTCTTGCATTTCTCTTTCCTGCGAGCGTTTCGCGCCTGCGCCTTTTCGCTTTCGCCGCTTTGGCAGCCAGCTCCTCCGCAAGTTCTCCGCAGTCTGAGCCCTCATTGGCAATTCTCTCTACGAAAGCCGCGGCAAATCCGATATCAGTTATCGCTACCATCGCGGGAGACGCCTTATCCAGCGCGCGCCCCAGCTCCGCCTTCGTATACTTAAGCTCTATCAGCGGTACGTTTCCCGCTTTTGAAAAATTTTCCGCTCGCCGCCTCGCATTTTCCGATGCGTCCGAAGCGAGTATTATTACCCGCGCCTTTTTTAAACGCACGGCGGCTCCGGTAAATTCCTCTCCTATTTCCAGCTTTCCCGCTTTTCGCGCCATTCCCAGAAAATTCAGGCTGTTACTCATCCTCGCCCTCCATTTGTTCGCTGAGAGTTTCAAAGATTTCCTCAGGCACCGGGATGCCGAACGCGCGTTCAAGCGCTTTGGATTTTACTGCTTTTTTAAGGCAATTTCGGTCATGGCACACATATGCCCCTCGCCCTGATTTTTTGCCTCTTAAATCTATCGATATTTCCCCCTCCGGAGATCTCACGACTCGTACAAGTTCGCGCTTCGGTTTCATTTCGCGGCAGCCCAGGCACTGTCGCATCGGTATTTTTTTCTGCATATTCTGCCGCCCTCCTTTATATCAGCTAAGCCTTGCTTTCCGGCTTGATATCTATTTTATAACCTGTAAGCCTTGCGGCGAGCCGTACATTCTGACCTTCCTTGCCGATTGCCAGAGAAAGCTGATCGTCAGGCACGACAACCTTGCAGCTCTTCCCCTCCGGCATCAGCTCCACGCTGATCACCTCTGCCGGTGCAAGCGCCGCAGCGATATATTCCTCCGGCACGTCGCTATATTTTATTATATCTATTTTCTCGCCGCCGAGCTCTTCCACTATAGCGGAAACTCTCGCGCCCTTTGGTCCGACGCACGCGCCGATAGGCTCGACATCCGCATCGTTTGACGCAACTGTCATCTTCGTCCGGCTGCCCGCCTCTCTCGCTATGCTCTTTATCTCTACCGTTCCGTCAAATATTTCGGGCACTTCAAGCTCAAACAGCCGCTTTACGAGCCCGGGATGCGTTCTCGATATCATGACCTGCGGTCCGCTTGTATTGTTCCGCACCTCAACGACATACACCTTTAAGCGATCGCCTTCCCTGAGCGTCTCTCCGGCTATCCTCTCGTTTGCAAGCATAAGCGCGTCGGTATACTCTGAATTTGAGCTTATCTTCATGCTTACGTTGCCGGATCTCTCGTCGATCCTGGAAACGATCCCCGTCAAAATTTCATGTTCCTTTGAATTGAACTCTTCATATACTATATTGCGTTCCGCTTCTCTTATTCCCTGTATGATTACCTGTTTTGCCGCCTGAGCCGCGATCCTGCCGAATTTTTTAGTCTCGACAGGCACATTTACTATATCGCCTACCGCAGCCCTTGCAGATATCTTTTTCGCCTGCTCCGGCGTTATTTCCGTGGCGGGCTCTTCCACTTCTTCCACCACGGTCTTTTGAATATACATATCTATTTTCTTCTTAGCCTCGTCCACCTCGACCTTTATGCGTTCGGCTGCGGCTGGATTATCCTTTTTAAGCGCGGCAAGCAGCGCCTGATTTATCTTTTCGAGCATATACTCCTTCGGTATACCTTTTTCTTTCTCAATATCCTCTATCGCTGCGAAAAATTCGGCATTCATTTTTCTCTTTTCCTCCAATTATCCTATTCTTAGCCTTACATTTGCAATCTCATTTTTTTCAAACTCTATTTTTTTACCGCCGGCTTCGATCGCGACGTTTCCGCCGTTATAGCCGACGAGATTTCCCACATATTCTTTAAGCCCGTCTCGTGCGCGGTAAAGCTTCACTTCGATCAAGCTACCCATAAACTGCTCGAAATCCGACGGACGCTTCAGCACCCGTTCCGCCCCGGCTGAGGAGACCTCGAATATATAGCTGTCCGGTATCGGATCCTTTTCATCCAGCAGCGGATCTACGGCGCGGCTGATGCGCTCGCAATCGTCTATCGACACTCCGCCCTCTTTATCTATATACAGGCGCAGATACCAGCTTCCAGCTTCCTTCACATACTCGACATCCCACAGCGTGCAGCCGTTTTCCCGCACTATCGGCTCTGTCAAAAGCCGGATATCGTCCGTTATTTTACTCATTTTAAATTCCTCGCGTATTTTAAGAAAATTGTGCAATAAAAAGAGTGGGCTCGCCCCACTCAAAGTCAATACCATCAAACTAACGAATTGATTATAACACCTTCTTTCCGATATTGCAACATTTTTATTGCAATAAAATCTGCTTTTTACTGCAAAATAGACAGATTCGCGTATTGTTAACGCCGCGGATGTGGTGTATAATCCGTATTATGCGCGGTCGGCTGACCCGCTCCGGAAACAAAAGCGCGGTTTTTAGGACTGCATGGATAAATCAAATATATGCCGCCTGACGGTTTCAGCCAATATACCCGCGGTCTTGGCGTTTTCGTCACAAGCAGCGGCAGAATGGAGTTTTTATGAATATTATTGTTTTAAGCGGCGGTCTCTCGGCTGAACGCGACGTATCGCTGAGCAGCGGTATGCAGATAGCGGAAGCTCTCCGTAAAAACGGGCACCGCGCCGTGATCATAGATGTGTTTTTCGGATATACCGGCAAATATGACGCTCCGGCGGATATATTCTCCATGCCGTATAGCGATCCCGATATCTACATATCGCGCGACGCGCCTGATCTTGAAGCCGTAAAACGCAGCCGCAGGCAAGACAACGACAGCCGCATAGGCGACAACGTCATCGAAATATGCCGCGCAGCCGATATCGTCTTTATGGCGCTCCACGGCGAAGACGGTGAAAACGGCAAGCTCCAGGCGCTGTTCGATATCATGGGCATACGCTATACCGGATGCGGATATCTTGGCAGCGCGATCGCGATGAACAAGGCGGTCGCAAAATCCCTTTTCGATAAAAACGGCATATTGACGCCGAGGTCCGTCACGCTGTCACGCGGCGATAAGCCGTGTGAAAACATAGGCTTCCCGTGCGTTGTGAAGCCCTGCTCCGGCGGCTCCTCCGTCGGCGCCAGCGTCGTTTACGATGAGAAAGACTATCTTCCCGCTTTGGAGCTTGCGTTTAAATATGACTCGCGCGTCATTGTAGAGCAATTTATAAAAGGACGCGAATGTGACGTCGGCGTTATCGCGGGACGCGCTCTGCCCGTTATAGAGATATGCCCTAAATCCGGCTTTTACAACTACGAGAATAAATATCAAAGCGGTCTTGCAGATGAGTACTGCCCCGCTGATCTGAGCGGCGATATAACTGAAAAGCTTCAAAAAACAGCGGAAAATGTATGCCGCGCACTGAATATCGACGTATATGCGAGAATGGATTTTATCGTTTCCGAAGTCGGAGATGTATATTGTCTTGAAGCCAACACTCTTCCGGGCATGACTCCGCTAAGCCTGCTCCCGCAGGAGGCGGCAGTAGCCGGCATGTCATATCCGGAGCTGTGCGAGCTTATTATATCCGAATCAATTAAAAAATACGAATAACGGGTGAGCTTATGAAAATGAAACCTTTGTCACTTAACACGATAGCCGAGATCACAGGAGGAGAATTTTACAAAAACGGAGCCGACGGAGAAACTCTCATTTCAAGCGTCGTTATCGACAGCCGCAAGGCGGAGCCGGGAAGCCTTTTTATATGTACTGTGGGAGAAAGGGTCGACGGGCATGATTTTGCCGCAAGCGCCGCCGCAGCGGGAGCCGTATGCTGTCTCGCAGAAAAAAAGCTTCCGGACGGAGTTCCGTACATCCTGGTAAATTCTACTCTTGAGTCTCTCAAAACGATAGCCGAGTATTACCGCGGTCTTTTCGATATACCGTTCGTCGGCGTCACCGGCAGCGTCGGCAAGACAACGGCAAAAGAAATGACCGCCGCCGTGCTGTCACAGAAATTCAATGTACTCAAGACCCCGGAAAACCTGAACAATGAGATAGGCGTTCCGCTTACGCTTCTCTCACTCCGCGACGAGCACACAGCCGCCGTTATTGAAATGGGCATAAGCGATTTCGGTGAAATGTCGCGTCTTGCCAAAATGGTAAAGCCCGATATCTGTATCATGACCGCCATAGGGTACTGCCATCTTGAAACGCTCGGCGATCTCGACGGCGTTTTGAAGGCAAAAAGCGAGGTCTTCGGCTTTATGCCGGAAAACGGTATCGCCGTTGTAAACGGCGATGACGAAAAGCTGTCCGCGTTTGACCCCGGCATACGCAAGATAACGTACGGGCTTGGCGAGAAAAACGACTTTTATGCCGATAATATAGAAAACGGCGGCTTTGACGGCGTTTCGTTCGATATCTGCCGCAGCGGGAAGCGTTTCGGCGTGCAGATACCGGCGTTTGGCAGCCATCTGGCGCTTGCAGCCCTCGCCGCGGCAGCGGTCGGCTCTTGCCTTGGAATCGAGCCTTGCGATATACGCGCCGGTCTCTCAAAATACGCCCCCGTCGGCGGTCGAGCCAATGTCGAGCATACGGGTTATATCACCGTCATCAACGACTGCTATAACGCAAACCCCAATTCCGTCACCGCCTCTTTAAAGTCTCTCGCCTTCCTTTCGGGGCGCCGTGTCGCCATTTTAGGCGACATGAATGAGCTCGGCAAAAATTCTGATGATCTTCACCGCAGTATCGGTCTTCTTGCCGGCGAGCTTGGTATTGACTGCCTTATCTGCTGCGGCAGAAAAGCGGAATTTATATATAAGGGTCACATCTCCGGCGGCACGTCTCTTGAGGCGTGGTATTTCCCGCTGAAAGAAGCTCTCTTCTCCGTTTTGCCGTCGCTCATAAAAAAGAACGATACGGTGCTTGTCAAAGCGTCTCACAGCATGCATTTTGAAGAGATCGTAGAAGAACTGAGGAAATTGCAGTGACCACAGAATTCAAAGTAACGGAAAGCTACGCCGGAAAAACCGTATATACGGTCCTCCGGCGCGAATTTCAGTTTTCCGCTTCT
>CALWWO010000073.1 GCA_944385265.1 uncultured Oscillospiraceae bacterium | reverse complement strand
TGATGGCAGAAGCCGGATATTCTACCGATAATCCGCTTACACTCAAACTCTGTACAGATACCCAGAAAGCAAGATCACTTGAAGCTCAGCAAATCAAAAACTCTCTTGATCAAATAGGCTTCAATATCGAAATCACTACATACGAAGCCGCTGCATTCGGAGACATCCTCGCCGGCGGTGAACCCAGCTATTACGATCTCATGATCCGCGGTATAGGTGGTACGGCAGACGAGCCGCTCACCCAGGTAAAGGGCATCATGAGCATTGAGGCGACAGAATTTCATAACAATCCGACCTGGCTGAATGCGGACTTCCATCCGAAGGCTCAGGAATACAACGATATGATACTTGAGGCAATGTCGATAATGGACCTTGAGGAACAGATACCTGTCGTTAAAGAAATCCAACTTGTCGAGCGCGAGGTCATCCCGTGCGTGTGGCTGCTCGGGCAGGTAAACGCCTATGTGCTGGACGCCAAGCTTCAGGGATATTATAACTCGGGTATGAACATCGAGTTTAAGGATGCCTATTATATTGAGTAAAGTATAAAATAAGTTGTTCCTTTCTTTTGTTTGCCTCGGGAAATAGTTTAACTAGTTCCCGAGGCGATTTAAATGAAAAGCGCTTAAACATGCAACAAATGAAGGAGAATATTTTTATGACTATTAATACAACATCAGGTTATATCATGGGCTTTGAGCAGGAAAACATGTACTGCTTCAGGGGCGTCCCTTATGCAACAGCCAAGCGTTTTCAAAACGCCCAGCCGACTTGCTGGGACGGCGTCCTTGACTGCACGCACTGGCGCGATATGCCGCCGCAGAAGGAGGGCGGGCTTCAAAATTCTTTTGAAAACGCACCTGCGATATCCGAGGATTGTTTGAATCTGAATATCGCTACGACGAGCCTTGAAAAGGGCGCCGGTCTGCCGATCGTAATACAGTTCTACGGCGGAGCATTTTCAAACGGAAATAATGCGTATCCACAGCGCTGTGAGCCCTCTATTTGGCTGAAGGAAAATGACATGGTCTTTGTAAGCGTCAATTATCGCGTAAATATATTCGGCTTTTTATACCTTTCGCACTTGTTTGGCGAAGGATATGATGGAAACTACGGCTTTTCTGATCAGATCGCAGCAATCAAATGGGTATATGATAACGCTGAAACATTTGGCGGCGATAAAAATCGTATTACTGTATACGGCTATTCCGCAGGCGGAAAATCCGTGGGCGCGCTTATAGCGTCTCCCGCCGCTAAGGATTATTTCCACCGCGCCATAATTTCAAGCGGCGGATTCCAGGCGATACGCACCCGCGAAACTGCCGTGCATATTGCGGATAGATATTTGGAAATACTCGGTCATAATGACCTTGAATATCTGATGAACGCGGATATGAAAACTCTTCTCGCCGCTCATGCCGAGCTTGACAGGTCCTACGCGCCGACATGTCTGTTCGGTCCTGTTGCAGACGATAAGCTCATCCCATCTAATTGGCTGGATCATCTGCTCTCTCCAAATGGCTGGAACGGCGAATCCCTTATCATCTCAAGCAGACGCGAGCTTGGCAGGAGCACCGGAATAGATGCATGTAAAAACGCACCGAAAATGATATACGGCTTGTTTGGCGATAACTCCCGATATGCTGCTAAAGCATTTGCTACGCTGGCTAACGGTATTGATGATGAAAAAGAGCTGGGTGAAATATGGGTCCGTATACTGTCCGATTTTATGTATCGCACACATAGTGACAGGGCAGCAGCATGGCTGAGCAGCAAGGGGCTTTCTGTTTGGCTTTGCGGCATGGAGCTTCAGCCGGCACTACACGTAATGGCTGACGCTCTCATCTGGGGCGTACGTCACCCGGACGTTGATAAAGAGGCAGCGGACCGCATTGCAAAAACTGTAAAAAACATGTATATATCCTTTATATGCGACGGAAAGCCCGAGGTCGCCGAACAGCCCGATTGGCTTCCGTTCAACATCTCTGGCAAAAAGCTGCTCATTGGAAAAGAGATCTCTCTGCGCTCTCTGGATAAGCCGGATACGCTGACAGATTTCCCAAATGAAGCGATAACGCTTTCACAAACTTTATAAAGCTCAGAATAAACCCTGAAAGCGATGCTTTATTTTTAAAGGAGGAATGCAATAATGATTTACGGAGTTGCCGTTTTAGCGCTGTGCATGTTTATGGGGCAATTTATAGGCAATCTTCTTGGGCTCATAACCGGAACGAACTCTGATATTGGCGGTGTCGGATTTGCCATGCTGCTGCTTCTGGTGATAACAAATTTCGATAAGTTGAAGTTTACCCACTCGAAGGATTTCGGCACCGGTATCTCGTTTTGGAAAAATATGTATATCCCCGTCGTTATCGCGATGACCGCATCACAAAATGTTTTTCAGGCGGTCTCAAGCGGGGCTCTTGCTATAGTAGCAGGTCTCGCAGCCGTCGCCGCCGCATTTATTATTCTTTTTATTCTTAACAAAGCCACTGCAAAAGGCTCGGACAGAAAATCAGGTGATCGCTTATGAGTCGAATTGCAGATATAATTTATGAGCTTTTTGAAGCGAACGGATTCGTAATGTCGTTTATGTTCGTCGGCATAATCGCTCTTATAGCAAACCTTATCTCAAAGCTTACTAAAGGGCGTATACACGATTCTGCCATCGCAATATTTCTCGGGCTGATCCTCGCCTATATAGGCGGAGCAGTCACCGGCGGCGGCAAGGGGATCTCCGATATAGGGATTTTTGCTGGTATCGGCATCCTTGGCGGCTCTTCGCTCCGCGACTTTGCAATCATTTCCACCGCTTTCGGAGCGAAATTCTCCGAAATAAAAAAATGCGGGTTTATCGGCGTCGCAGCACTCATCCTCGGCGTAGTATCCGCATATTGCGTTGGCATAGTCATCGCCATTATTTTTGGATACACCGACGCTGTAAGCGCAGCCACTATCGCGGCTGGCACAGTTACTTTCGTTGTCGGTCCCGTTACAGGGGCGGCAGTTGGGGCAGATTCGACCGTTATAGCTCTTTCCATTGCGGCAGGTCTTGTGAAATCTATTGCAGTTATGCTCCTCACCCCATTGACGGCAAAGCGCATTGGGCTTACAACACCTAAAGCCGCCATGATCTACGGTGGATTGATGGGTACGACAAGCGGAACAGCCGCAGGCTTGGCTGCAACCGATGAAGCGCTCGTTCCATACGGCGCAATTACGGCGACTTTTTACACGGGACTCGGCTGCCTGCTTTGCCCATCCGTCTTATATTCATTGACGAAACTGTTTTTAGCCTGATCTCATCGCTGTGTTTTTCATTTTCAGACAAATCCGCCTTCTCGAAAGCAGAGAGGCGGATCTGTCTGTTATTCTCTATATTTATATATGTATATTACCACTTCGTCCCATGATGTTCATATCAGCGCAAAAAGGAGCGGCAGCATAAAAATACTGCCGCTCCTTTTGATGTGTGCGTATACATTATAATATATACTGCGCACTAAAATCATGTATACATACTGATATATTCGCCAAGCCGTTCCGCGTATATGGATATACGCAATGCTTTTTCAATCCAGCGTAAGCAGACTTCTTGTTTTCGCGATGTCTTTAGCTATCTGCTCTTTAAGCTCCTCCGTCTTGTCGAATTTAACCTCTTCACGCAGATATTCGTAAAATTCAACGCGCACACGCTTACCGTATAGGTTTCCATCGTAATCAAGGATATGGCTTTCAACCGAAATATCGTCTGCGCCGCCGACTGTCGGACGAACGCCGACGTTTGTTACCGCGAGGAATTCACCCTCATCCGGTAAATAGACCTTTGCCGCATACACTCCGCGGCATGGACATATGACCCCATCCGGCACCTTCATATTTATCGTTGGAAATCCCAGCTTACGCCCAAATCTATAGCCGTAGCGCACCACCTCTGTCAGTACATGCGGATGTCCCATAAGCTGCACCGCCTTTGCCATCTGCCCGTTTATTATCAGCTCCCTTATATATGTGGAACTGATCGTCGTTTCTCCGGCGGTAACTTTTGTTATGATATCGCACGGGATGCCGAGTTTCTCGCATTTTTCCCGCAGCTTCTCAGCGTTTCCTTCGCCGCGGTATCCAAAAGTAAAGTCATATCCGGCGACGAATCCGCATGCGCCGAAATCGTTTATCATCCAGTCCAAAAACTGCTCCCACGACATCCGCATAAGCTCCTCGTCGAAATGGAGAAATATCATATCGTCTATCCCTATATATCGCTTTACGATATCCGCTCTGTCGTACGGCGTATTTATAAGCGGCACGAAATTCCCTGTTACGGTATATTTCGGAGGGCTGTCAAACGATATGACCGACGGCGTCGCTCCCGTTTTGACTGCAAGCTTCTTTGTCGCCTCAAGAAGCGCTCTATGCCCTAAATGGACTCCGTCAAAAAAGCCCATTGCTATTATTCGTCTCTCTGTCTCCATTTTATCACCCGCTATACGTTAAAAAAGCTTTTTACGGTCTTTATCACGCCGTCCTGCGCATCTCCGAGCATAAGAAATTCACCCTTTTCCGAATACACGCGGCACAATCCCGTAAAGCTGGTCTGTTTATTGAAATCGCCGCCGTTCCGGCATTTTTTCTCTTCTCTTGCTCCTATCGTTACAGCAGGGTATCCTGCAAAAATACTATCCGCCGGCTTTAACATGCTTTCGGCTTCACCGTTTTTTGCAGCTTCCTCAATCTCCTCCAGCGTCACCGAATCAAAGAGCGTAAACGCTCCCGCTCTTGTGCGTATAAGACTGCTCATAACGCCGCCGCAGCCCAGTCTCTCCCCGATATCATGGCACAGTGTCCTTATGTACGTGCCCTTTGAGCAGGTGACGTTTAAGATATAGTCTCCGCCTGCCTTGTCTACGAGCTCCAGCCGTTTTATCACGATATCGCGCGGTTTACGCTCCGCTTCTATTCCCTTTCGCGCCAACTCGTACATTTTTTTACCGTTTATTTTTATTGCCGAATACATCGGCGGTATCTGCCGCTGTGCGCCTGTAAATTCACTCAGTATGCTTTTTACTGCATCTTCGCTAATATTGCACTCTCGCGTCACCAGCACATTTCCAGTTATATCCTGCGTATCCGTCACTATTCCGAGCCGCAGACCCGCCACATAATCTTTATCAGCGGACTCGCAGAATTCCACCGCTCTTGTAGCGCGTCCGACAAAAACGGGAAGTACCCCTGTCGCCATCGGATCGAGCGTTCCTCCGTGCCCTATCCTGCGCTCTTTAAGTATCCCGCGCAGCTTTCCTATCACGTCATGCGACGTCCAGCCGGACGGTTTATTTATGATAACTATACCGTTCAAAAAGCACACCTCTTGGGGTTACAGATCCCACAGCTCGTAAATTTCCCTCTCGAGAAGTTCCTTAGCGTCCCCGATCGATTCGTTTATAACGCATCCTGCCGCCGCGACATGCCCGCCGCCGCCGAAGCTTGCGCACAAGAGATTTGCATTATACCCGTCATTCGTCCGAACTGATATCTTGCATTCCTTTGCGCCGAGCTCCTTTATCGTTATGCCTATACATACTCCCTCGATCGAACTGGGTATGGCGGCTATGTCCTCAAGGTCATTTTCGCTTATTCCGTATTTTTCCTTAGCGAAGAGCGTGACAGACATAAAAGCGACCTTATCGTCGAATCGGAAATCTATGCCGCTTAAAAGCGCGCCTTCAAATTTTATCCTGTTTTTCGACTTTGTGCGGAAAAGCAGCTTATTCACGCCCTTATTGTCAGCCCCGCTTTCTACAAGCTTTGCCGCTATATTAAGCGTATCGCCGGTCGTATTCGCATATGAAAAGCATCCCGTATCTGTCGATACCGCTATATAAAGCAGAGTCGCCGTTTCAGCGTCAAGCTCTCCGGAAAGCTCCGCAAGTATTTTATATATGATCTCGCCGCATGAGGCGCTCTGCGCATCAAGGCACGTATTTTCAGCGTATTTGCTGTTTGACATATGGTGATCTATCCCCAGCTCCACCTTATCCGCATATTCGACGGCGTTTATCTGTATCATTTCCGCTGTAGCCGTGTCGACAGACACTATATGCTCAGGCGCAAACTCCCTAGGTGCATAATATTCCTCCGCATATGGCGCCAGCTTATCCGTTATTTCAGGATTTTTCAACGTATACGCCGTCTTTCCAAGCTGCCTGAGCCCTCTTGCAAGGGCGGAAGCAGAGCCGATAGCATCGCCGTCCGGTCTCTTATGCGCGAGTATCAGTATATTATCAGCTTCCCGCAGCCACTGAGCCGCTTCAGTTATCGTTATCGTCTTCATCTTTATCTCTATCCCCGGAAATGTTTAAATTGTTTATCAGTGTATTTATATATGCACCATGCTCTATCGATTTGTCAAGTATAAAAACAAGCTCCGGCACATTGCGAAGGCGGAGCCTGCTGCCAAGCTCCCGCCGGAGCCAGCCGGACGCGGATTTGAGTCCTTTTTTCAGCTCCTTTTCCGATTCAAGCCCCAGTACGCTCAAATATACCTTGCTGTATTTCAGATCCCCCGTCGTATCGACAGCGACTATGCTTATCATTCCCTGCCGTACGCGCGGATCTTTTATCTCACGAAGAAGAACTGACAGAGCCAGCTTTATATCCTCATTTGTTCTCTGTATTTTTGTAGATGCCATAAGTCGTCGCAAATTCCGCTAAGGCGGCGGTTAAAAAATTCCGCGCCCTCTTCCTTTGCTCCTCCTTTCAAAATCCAGCCCGATTCCGGCGGCTTCATTTTTTGCCGCCGTTTTTAATACGGGGCTGCCGTTTTGACAGCCCCATAATATTATTATTCGTTAATCTGCTCCATAACGAAAGCCTCGATGATATCTCCCTCTTTTACGTCGTTAAATTTTTCTATCATTATGCCGCATTCAAAATTCGTGAGGACTTCACGGACATCATCTTTAAAACGGCGCAGGGACGCTATCTTGCCCTCGTGTATCACTATACCGTCTCTTACTACGCGCACTTCGCTGTTTCTCGTAATTTTGCCCTCCTGCACGTAGCAGCCGCATATAGTGACGACCTTTGAGACCTTATATACC
>CALWWO010000072.1 GCA_944385265.1 uncultured Oscillospiraceae bacterium | reverse complement strand
AAAGACTGCACTCCGCTGCTCTTACCGAAAAGGGAATTTCAGACTCGAACACGCGGATGTTTTCTCCTACTGAAGAACGGAGCGATGTGATAATCGACTTGGCATTGTTCGTGCGGTTATCTACCATCGTCAGCAAAATGCCGTCGATCCTCAGTCTCGGATTGATCTGCCGCTTGATTTTCGCAATCGAGCGCAGAAGCAAGTTAAGACCTTTGGTTGACAGGAAGTTCGGCTGGGACGGAATAATCACACTGTCTGCCGCAGCAAGCGCATTGACCGTCATCATTCCCAGAGAAGGCATACAGTCAATAAGGATATAGTCGTAGTTCTTTCTCATACCCTCGATACAGGATTTCAGAACGTACTCACGGCTCATAACATTGAACAAGCCCGTTTCCATGCCAGACAGTTCAATATTAGAAGGAAGCAGATCAACGCCTTCATTATGAGCGATAATCGCATTGCCGGGAGGCTGCTCATCTTCTATGACCGATTGCATGAGCGTAGATAGTGACACATCCAACTCGTCGGGGTTCTTTACACCAAGGCTCACCGTGAGGCTCCCTTGCGGGTCAGCGTCAATCAGTAAGACCTTATTTCCGGTGTTTGCAAGGCCCACGCCGAGATTAACTGTAGTAGTCGTTTTGCCGACTCCGCCTTTCTGGTTCGTGATAGCGATCACTTTACAGTTTTCCATGCGTTTTCCTCCTTTCTTGGAATTCACAGCGATCCATTTCTGTACCGCTATGTACCTGTGCGTTATTTGTCCTCGACGCCCCACGCACATGGGAATACATCAGACGCTTGCTTGCGAAACAAGTCCATGGGAATCTCACCCCTGCCGGGTCCTCCGCCAGCTCCGTAGAGAAGTATCATTAACCCTGTAGCGTTTCATGGCCATATCCGTAGCAGCCGGATATTTCAGAATGGTTCGGAAACGCTCGCCACCTTGCTTTCCGTTATAACCCGGATGGGCAGGAGGGTCTTGGCGCACCTTCATTCGGCTGGGGCTTTCGCCCCCGCTCAGGAACGTATCTGATGAATGTGTATTCAGTTGTCAAGTTGCGGTGAGTAGGAATTTCTCCTCTCACCCCCTTACCGCAACATCGAAGGCCAAAAAACGACATCGAATTTGAAAAAAAATAAAAAAATTTTTCGTGGACCATCAGCAACTCCTTCTTGAAACAAAAATAGCCCGCCGATTTTACTCGGCGGGCATACAGATAGGTATGTTATGGGAATCTGTCAGAAAAATGTCCGAAAACAAAAAAGAGACCCACTACCGTATGGATAGTGAGTCTCTTGCAGAATAACGATGATTTATGCCATTCAATGAGGAATCGCACATTTTTGCCTTCCGATTTGGAGATCGAAAGGTGATTTTTGGTGACTAAATTGGTGATTCGAGCCGATTTGGCCCCATCATTCAATACAACTTAGCACCCGCAGGGATGTGGGGATCGACCATCAGAAGATGAAGTTTTTCTTCCTCTCCTTCATGGTGAACGGCACTAATCAGCATACCGCAGGATTCGATTCCCATCATGGCTCTCGGAGGCAGATTCGTGATGGCGATGCAGGTCTTACCGATCAGCTCTTCCGGCTCATAATATGCGTGAATACCGCTCAAAATCGTCCTTTTCTCGTCAGAACCGTCATCCAAAGTGAACTTTAAGAGCTTCTTGGACTTGGGTACTGCCTCGCATTCGAGAACCTTCACAGCGCGGAAATCGGACTTGGAGAAGGTCTCAAAATCGACCTGATCCTGGAACAGAGGCTCGATCACGACGTTGGAAAAGTCGATTTTTTCTTCGACGATAGGAGCCGCTTCAACCGGCTTTTCTTCCGCCCTGGTCTCGGCTTTTTCGGTCTTATCCTTGTCCAAAGGTTTCATTGTGGGGAAAATTATTACATCGCGCACCGATGAGCTGTTTGTAAGCAACATAACGCATCTATCAATGCCTATTCCGAGCCCTCCGGTGGGCGGCATACCGTATTCGAGCGCATTTATATAATCGTCGTCCATCATACCTGCTTCTTCATCGCCTGCATTACGCAGCGCAACCTGCCGCATAAAACGCTCTTTTTGATCGATAGGATCGTTGAGCTCTGAAAAAGCGTTTCCCATCTCACTGCCGCATATGAAAAGCTCAAATCTCTCCGTAAGTCTCGGATCAGATGGCTTTCTTTTTGCAAGCGGAGAAACCTCCACAGGGTGATCAAGTATAAACGTCGGCTGGATGAGCTTGTCCTCTACCTTCTGGTCAAAGCACTCATACAACATATTACCCCAGGTAAGTTCTTTTCCTTCAAGCTCTACGCCGATGCTCTTGGCAGCTGCAACAGCGTCCTCCGCTGAAGTAAACGACATGAAATCGACGCCTGTGTATTTCTTGACAGCATCCGCCATAGTAAGCCTTTCCCAGCCGGGAGTAAGGTCTATTTTCTGTCCCTGCCACTTAACCGCATAGCTGCCAAGTATATCGTTTGCGGCTGAGGAAAGCAGTTCCTCAAAGATATCCATCATATCGTTATAGTCGGCGTACGCCTCGTACAACTCTACAGTGGTAAATTCCGGATTATGCTTTGTATCCATACCCTCATTGCGGAACACGCGACCTATCTCGTAAACGCGCTCTATTCCGCCAACAATCAGCCTTTTAAGATGAAGCTCCGTCGCTATACGCATATACATATCTATATTGAGCGTGTTATGGTGTGTTACAAACGGTCTTGCATTCGCTCCGCCCGATATTGTATTCAGGACAGGCGTTTCAACCTCCATATACCCGCGCCCATCGAGAAATTTTCTTATATGGGAGATAAACTTGCTCCTTATCTCAAAAACTCTTCTGGTTTCTGGATTCATAATGAGATCAACGTATCTCTGGCGATATTTAAGCTCCTGATTTGTAAGACCGTGGAATTTCTCAGGAAGAGGGCGCAGAGATTTTGCAAGCAACTTTACACTTGAGCAATGTACAGAGATCTCACCCATTTTTGTTTTGAACACATATCCCTCTGCACCTACGATATCTCCGATATCGATTTTACGGAAATCTGCAAAGGTATCCGCACCGACATCATTGAGCCGCACATATATCTGTATTTTCCCTTTATTATCGGCTATATCCGCAAATATAGCCTTGCCCATGCCTCTTTTAGACATGATTCGACCGGCTATTGACACGGTCTGCCCTTCCATCGTCTCGAAATTATCTTTTATATCCTGCGACCATGCGGTGCGCTCATATTTTGTTATTTCAAACGGGTCCCTGCCCTCCTGCTGGAGAGCCTTCAACTTGTCTCTTCTTATCTGAAGGATCTCAGACAGTTCTTCTCCTGTTTCAATTCTGTTTTCTTCCTCCTGCATCTACGGCTCCCCCTAATTGTTTTCGATTTTCATTATCTCAAATTTCAAAATTCCAGCCGGAGCTTCAACCTCTACGATCTCGCCGACTTTATGACCGAAAAGCCCTTTCCCAAATGGCGAATCGTCAGAAATCTTTCCTTCCATAGGATTAGCTTCCTGAGAGCCGACGATCTGATATACTTCTTCCTCGTTCATTTCGATATCTTTTACAGTCACCATACTTCCGATACCGACCGTATCAGTTCCATATATTTTTTCAACGATGGAAGCATTCTCGATAAGGTCTTTTATCTCTGCTATTTTTGAATAGAGCTTTCCCTGCTCGGTTTTTGCTTCGTCATATTCACTATTTTCCGATAAGTCACCAAAAGATCTCGCTTCTTTTATCTGTTCCGCGACTTCCTTTTCTCTGACTGTTTGCAGATACAGAAGCTCTTCTTTCAGTTCCTCCAGCCTTTCGGCGCTCATTTTATATCTTGTTTCCGTACTCATTGCTTATATCGTCCCTTTCATTACAGGAAATACTTATTGCCATTTTAACACAGTGTGTCAAGGCGATTTAACTCGTAATATGTATTATTTAGATCAAATATACTGATCAAAGCACAGACGCTATTATTTCAATAAAAAGCGTGCCGAACATCAAAAGCGCCAAAGCCACGCACATGATCCTTATAAATGTTTTTTGGAATTTCATATTGATATTCACTCCGACTATACCTTTAAGTAATTTTTAATTGCTACCAGGCTTCCTATGACGCCTACGCACAGACCCACTACAGTAAAAGCTATCAGCAGTGGAATAGCAATGACATGGAAATCTATGACTTCCATGAACGCCAAGCCCGATGACGAAATTATCCTATCCTCTATAAGAGTGTATATCCCCCACTGCGCCACATATGCAATAAACGCTCCGACGATTCCTAAAAACAGCCCTTCAACGACAAACGGCCAACGGATAAAGGCGCTCGTCGCACCGACCATCTTCATTATAGCTATCTCTTCTCGGCGTTCAAACGTTGTGAGTTTGATTGTATTCGACATGATGAACAGAGAAACGACAAATAAAATTGCTGCCAAAATGATGGAAATAACACTTACGACATTTCTTATCGTCGTAAAACCTTGCGCTATTTCCAGATGCGCGTTTACATCTGCTATCCCAGGCACGGCAAGCAGCGCCTCTTGAGTCTGCGCCATGAGCGATATGTCATCAAGATACACTATGTATCTATCTCGCAAAAATTCAGAGTCCAAATCTTCCAGAAAATCAGTATCATCATACTGCCCTGCAAACTCTTCAAAAGCCGTATCTCTAGAGACAAAGTCTGCTGAAGCGACATTATCGACACTTTCGATCTGTGCCTTCAAAGCCATCGCGTCTTCGGTACTGTAACTGCTGTCTACAAAAGCCAGTATCTGATTATCGTTTTCCAAAACACCAATAATATTATTAACGTTGATTGCAACCAGCGAAAAGCTCCCCATTATAAGCAAGCATGCAATTATAACGCATACAGATGCAAATGACATAAACCCATGATTAAATATACTTGTTATGCCCTCGTGTAAAAAATACCCTATCTTATTGCTCTTCATAATTGTAGTACCCGTCCATTCCGTCACTTATGATTCTGCCGCCGTCTATCGCTATTACGCGCTTTGAGAACTGGTTTACCAGTTCTCTCTCATGTGTAACAACAAGCACCGTGGTGCCCAATTCATTTATTTTTTCAAGCATCATCATTATTTCCAAACTGCGAGCCGGATCGAGATTTCCGGTCGGCTCATCTGCAATTATCATTCTCGGGTTATTTACAAGCGCTCTCGCTATTGCGACCCTCTGCTGCTCGCCGCCCGATATCTCATTTGGTCTTCTCTTGCTGCGCGTATCAAGACCGACTAAATCAAGCACATATGGAACTCTGTTTTTTATCTCCTTTCTTGAAGCGCCTATTACCCGCATAGCAAAAGCAACGTTCTCATAAACCGTTTTATCCTCAATAAGGCGGAAATCCTGAAATATTACGCCGAGGGTCCTTCTAACCTTATGCATCTGTGACAGTTTAATCTTATTCATATCAAAACCGTTTACGATCACTTTACCATCGGTCGCCGCTATTTCCCCGGTAATAAGCTTTATTATCGTGGATTTGCCCGATCCTGAAGGTCCCACAAGAAAAGCAAATTCCCCGTCGTTTATTTGCATACTAATGCCCTTTAATGCTTTTGTTCCATTTTCATAAGCCTTAAAGACATCTTCCATTATAATCATTCTTTATCCTCGCTCCCCCTTGGTTTGATATCTTTATCTTATATTAAGCCTCTTTTGTAATTTAGATACTTTTTAACCATCAGCGCTACCTGAAACACTATTGCCTGATCAAATTCACGCAAATCAAGTCCTGTGATCTTTTTTATTTTACTCAGCCTGTACACAAGAGTGTTCCTATGCACAAACAGTTTTCTTGAGGTTTCTGATATATTGAGGCTGTTTTCAAAGAATTTTGCTATTATCGCCAGCGTTTCCTGATCCAGCGAGTCTATAGGATTCTTTTTAAACACCTCTGACAAAAACATTTCGCACAGTGTTACAGGAAGCTGATATATAAGTCTGCCTATACCGAGACTTTCATAGCTTAAAATATTGCTTTCGCTGTCGAACACCTTGCCTATCTCAATAGCGGTCTGCGCTTCTTTATAATGGTCGGCAAGCTCTTTGATATGCCGCGCTATAGTCCCTATCCCTATAACGGTTTTTATTGCGAGCTCTTCTTTTATTGTAGCTTCTATGCTGGAAGCTATTTTCATAAGATCTTTTGTCTCTGTATTTTCCGACACTTCTTTTATAAGGACGATATCATTTTCATTTACGGAAAGTACGAAATCCTTGAGTCTCTCAGGAAACATCCGCTGTAGTATCTCCATCACGACAGCGTCTGCTTTATCTTTCTGCCTGATCAAAATCACCGCCCGCGGTGCATCGGCGACAAAATTGAGCTCTTTAGAATATACATAAATATCCCCGGGGAGGATATTATCTGTCAACACATTTTTCAAAAACACGTTCTTATCGTGCTTTTCTTCATAATATATTTTCGCCTCAGAGACAGCAATCCACGCCATAACGCATAAAGTCTTTGCAATTTCGTCCGTCCCCTCGACAAAGACAAAATAGTCCTGCTTGGAATTTGCATTACCTAGAAATTTAAAAGTTGTACCATCCGTCACAACTATCGAATCTATCTTTGTATCTGCAAAATAAGATATGCCGCTAATCTCCGAGCCTACCAATGACAATTCGCTGCACGCTACTATAGTGCCCTCAAAATCCACGACGCCGACAGTTCTGTCCGTCGCCTCTTTCATCTGTATTATTACGCCCTGGAATGTTCTGCTGGACATTTTCAGTCACCCCTTGCAAGTAATATTCTGCAATGCTCGTTTTCGTGATTTTGAACATCATACTTTTACATAATACCTCTTTTTCTATTGCTTTTCAATAGATTTATCGCTATTTAGTGAAAAAATTCTTTTGATTTTGAGTTAAATCGACGATTTTATTATAGAATATGCCGAAAATTTTCCATCATTTTCCTTTTGTCAAAAATCAGTTCAATTTCATTTTCAGACAGTTCTCTGTAATCTCCCTTTTTCAATTTATCATCGAGCCTAAGTCCGCCGACTGTTACGCGCTTTAAATATAAGACTTTCTTCCCGCGCGCTGCCATCATGCGTTTCACTTGATGATATTTTCCCTCATATACCAATATATATCCGCTTTGTTTCCCTTTATTTTCCGTTATTTTCAGCATAGCCGGCAGACATTGTTGTCCATCGGACAGCAATACGCCCTCTTCAAAAGCAGTACAATCAGTTTTGTCAAGCTTTTTATCTGTTTCTACATAATATACTTTTGCTATCTCTTTGGAGGGGCTTATCACATTATGACATAAGGTACCGTCATCGGTCAGCAGCAGGAGCCCTTCAGTATCTTTATCAAGCCTGCCTACCGGAAACAGCCTCATGCGTCTGTACTCATCATCTAAAAGCTGCAGTACCGTCTTTTCCTTTAAATCCTCTGTCGCTGTTATATATCCCGCCGGTTTATTTAGCATCACGACATGTCTTGTCTTATATAAAATATCTTTTTCGTCTACAGTTATCCGTACCTTTTCCGGATCATATTTTTCGTCAGGGCTGCATACTGTTACGTCATTTACGGAGATTCTTCCGTTCTTGATGAGATTTTTCACCTCTCTACGTGATGCCAGTCCGCATGAGGCGATTATTTTATCTATTCTTAAAAGTCCCATCACAGCTTCTCCTTGAGAATATTTTTACTATTTTATCATAAGCTTGTATCGAGTTGAATACCATGATACTGCAGGGAGTGTTTTTTTACAAAAATTTAAACACTCCATCTAAAACGGCGCGCTGCTCGCTGAATAAGCAGTACCTGCGGCACATGCGAAAATCTCCGGCTGCCGCTTCCGGAGAGCGTGCTTTTTATTTGTGCCGACAATTCAGCGGCAGAATGGAGATTGTTATGACAAAAAGCAAACAGAAGAAAGACAAAAAACGTATCATTGTTATCCTGCTGTTAGCCGCTGCGGTACTATGCTCTGCCGTTTTTTTACTTGGAGAAGACGGCAATACTAACGACGGCTCGCCATCAGCCGTTGTTAAAAACAACGATGACCGTATAGCGTATCTCGAATCCTTCGGATGGGAAGTCGCGGAGGAGCCGATCGAGGAGGTCACCGTTACGATTCCGCAATATTTTGATGAGGTATTCCGTCATTACAATGAGATTCAGATTGAGCAAGGATTTGATCTCTCCAAATATGCAGGTTTAGAGGCTGTACGGTATACATACTCAATTACTAATTACCCTACCGGCGAAACGTGCATTGTTGCTGACATTATCGTTTATCGCAACGAGGTTATAGCTGGTGATGTGCAGTCTACTGCTCTTGAAGGCTTTATGCATGGGCTTGCTATGCCGCAATCAGACAGTCAATAATAAGAATCGGCTTTGCTGTCCGGCAAAGCCGTATTTTTTATAATAACAGTACCGGCATGAGAAATCATGCCGGTACATATCAGCTTAAAGCCTTTTTTAAGCGATCTTATTACTCATTGATAGCAATAACAACGCCGGAACCAACCGTACGTCCGCCTTCACGGATAGCAAAACGGAGTCCCTGCTCGATAGCGATGGGGGTAATGAGTTCGACATCCATGTCTACGTTATCGCCAGGCATGCACATTTCAGTGCCTTCCGGGAGAGTGATAACGCCGGTAACGTCCGTCGTTCTGAAATAGAACTGCGGTCTATAGTTGTTGAAGAACGGGGTATGACGTCCGCCCTCTTCTTTAGTAAGGACGTAAACCTGACCCTTGAACTTTTTATGCGGCTTGATGCTGTCGGGTTTTGCAAGAACCTGTCCTCTTTCGACCTCGTTTTTCGCGATACCGCGGAGAAGAGTACCGATGTTATCGCCGGCTTCTGCATAATCGAGGAGCTTACGGAACATTTCGATACCGGTAACGGTCGTCTCACGCGGCTCGTCCATGAGCCCGACAATTTGGACCTTTTCGTTCATCTTAATAACGCCACGTTCAACACGACCTGTAGCAACGGTACCACGACCAGTGATAGTGAAGACGTCTTCAACCGGCATAAGGAACGGCATATCAGCTTTACGTTCCGGAGTCGGGATATAAGTGTCGACAGCATCCATAAGATCTCTGATGCAAGCATACTCAGGAGCATTCGGATCGGTGCTTTCGGAAGCGAGAGCGTTGAGAGCGGAGCCCTTGATGATCGGAACTTCGTCACCCGGGAAATCGTAGGAGCTAAGGAGCTCACGAACTTCCATCTCGACGAGCTCGAGGAGCTCTTCATCGTCGACCTGGTCGACTTTGTTCAGGAAAACAACGATTGCAGGAACGCCGACCTGACGGGCAAGAAGGATGTGCTCACGAGTCTGAGCCATAGGACCGTCGGAAGCAGCGATAACGAGGATAGCGCCGTCCATCTGTGCGGCACCCGTGATCATGTTCTTGATATAGTCGGCATGACCCGGGCAGTCAACGTGTGCATAGTGACGAACGTCCGTCTCATATTCAACGTGAGCTGTATTGATAGTGATACCTCTTTCTCTCTCTTCAGGAGCCTTATCGATCATATCATATGCTTCATATTTTGCTTTTCCGCTGAAGGCAAGATACTTTGTAATAGCTGCCGTCAGAGTGGTCTTACCATGGTCAACGTGACCGATGGTGCCGATGTTTACATGAGGTTTGGTTCTTTCAAACTTAGCTTTTGCCATTGTGGAAATCCTCCTTATAATGATTTGTTGTTTGTACTCTTAAATTTCTGCTTATATAAATTGTTGAATTACTTTTTTCCAGCTATTATATCCTGCTGAAGGTTTTTCGGCAGTTCTACATAATGGCTGGGCTCCATTGAATACTGACCGCGTCCCTGCGTTTTACTGCGAAGATCCGTGGCGTAGCCAAACATTGAAGAAAGCGGGACAGCAGCATCGATATTTGCCGCGCCATTTCTTGTTTCCATTCCGGAAATCTGCCCTCTTCTTGCGCTGATATCGCCCATTACGTCGCCCAGATATTCCTCAGGTACGTTTACGGACACTTTCATGATAGGCTCAAGAAGTACAGGAGAAGCTTTTTGCATAGCTTCCTTAAATGCCATCGAGCCCGCGATTTTAAACGCAAGTTCTGACGAGTCGACTTCATGGAAACTACCGTCTTCAAGCGTGACCTTCACATCAACTACCGGATATCCGGCTAACACTCCAGACTGCATTGCCCCCTGGATACCCTGATCGACCGCCGGGATATATTCTTTCGGTATTGCACCGCCAGTAATTTTATCAATAAATTCATATCCCTTACCGGATTCGTTCGGCTCGACAAGTATTTTAACATGGGCAAATTGTCCCTTACCGCCGGACTGACGAGCGTACCGCTGATCGACCTCGGCAGATTTTCTGATCGTCTCTTTATAAGAAACCTGAGGTTTACCAACGTTTGCTTCTACCTTAAATTCACGCAGCAGCCTGTCTACAATGATTTCAAGATGAAGCTCTCCCATACCGGCAATAATCGTCTGTCCTGTTTCTTCGTCCGTATAGGTCTTGAAAGTTGGGTCCTCTTCAGCAAGCTTTGCCAAAGCTATTCCCATTTTTTCCTGACCTGCTTTTGTTTTTGGCTCAATCGCTACGCGGATAACCGGTTCCGGGAACTCCATAGACTCAAGAATTATGGGAGCCTTTTCATCACACAGAGTGTCGCCGGTAGTGGTGTTCTTAAGTCCAACCACCGCCGCTATATCGCCGGAATAGACGTTTGTTATCTCTTCTCGGTGATTTGCATGCATCTGCAAAATTCTTCCTAAGCGCTCCCTATTGCCTTTTGTTGAATTTATAACAACAGAGCCCGCTTCGGCTGTTCCCGAATACACTCTGATAAAAGTTAACCGACCGACATACGGATCTGTCATTATTTTAAACGCAAGCGCCGAAAATGGAGCTTCGTCACTGCTTGGACGGGTATCCTCTTCACCGCTCTCCAGATTTACACCAGTAATATCGGGAATATCCAACGGCGAGGGCATATAGTCAACTATCGCGTCCAGCAGCTTTTGTACGCCCTTGTTTTTATATGACGTGCCACAGACCACTGGCATCATTTTTACCGCAACCGTAGCTTTCCTGATAGCGGCTTTGACTTTTTCTACAGGCGGCTCTTTACCGTCTAGATACATTTCCATTATCTCATCATCAAAGTCAGAGACTGCCTCAATCAGTCTTGCGTGGTAATCTTCGGCAATTTCGCGTAAATCGTCGGGTATCTCCTCTACGCGCATGTCCTTTCCGAGTTCGTCATAATAAACGTCGGCGTTCATTTCAACAAGGTCAATTATACCCCTGAAATCAGCTTCTTTTCCTATTGGAAGCTGAATTGGCACCGCATTACACTTCAGTCTGTCATGGATCATGTCGAGCACATTATAAAAATCTGCGCCCGTTATATCCATTTTATTGACATAAATCATTCTCGGAACATGATAATGATCTGCCTGCCTCCAAACAGTCTCAGACTGCGGCTCAACTCCACCCTTGGCGCACATGACGGTAACCGATCCGTCAAGTACTCTGAGTGAGCGCTCAACCTCTACAGTAAAATCAACGTGTCCTGGAGTGTCTATGATATTGATACGATGATCTTTCCAAAAACAGGTCGTTGCAGCAGATGTGATCGTAATACCTCTCTCCTGCTCCTGCTCCATCCAGTCCATTGTTGCAGCGCCTTCATGAACTTCACCAAGCTTATAGGTTCTACCGGTATAAAACAATATACGTTCCGTTGTCGTGGTCTTCCCCGCATCAATGTGAGCCATAATGCCAATATTTCTTGTTTTCTCTAATGGATACGCCCTAGGCATTCTACTCACTCCTCTCTAACAAATACCTGCCGTATGACCGGCAGTGCGGTTCGGGTTTACCAACGATAATGGGCAAACGCCTTATTGGATTCTGCCATCTTATGGGTATCTTCACGTCTTTTGACAGCAGATCCCGTATTGTTTGCAGCATCCATGATTTCACCCGCGAGTTTTTCTTTCATTGTTTTTTCACTGCGGACTCTTGAGTAATTGGTAAGCCAGCGAAGACCTAACGTCTGCCTTCTGCTCGCCCTTACCTCGATCGGGACCTGATAAGTCGCACCGCCGACACGACGCGCTTTTACCTCCAGTGTGGGCATGATATTATCAAGCGCGTGCTGGAAAACTTCAAGTCCATTCTTACCTGTCTTCTCCTGAATGATATCAAAAGCGCCGTACACAACCTTTTGGGCAACACCCTTCTTGCCGTCGAGCATGATGCTGTTGACAAGCTTGGTTACTAAAACAGAGTTGTATACCGGATCAGGTAAGATCTCTCTTTTGGGTACGTTACCTCTTCTGGGCACAATACTTCCCTCCTTCATATAAATGATTTCACAGGTACTCCGAGATGAATATTTCATCTCTCGGCAGGTGCCTAACCCTGAAGCAACATACATATTAAATGTATATATACCTTCATGGCAAGGCGAAAAGCCTTACGCATAAAGCGCAATAAGCTTAATTATTTGCCAGCTTTTGGCTTCTTTGCACCGTACTTGGATCTTGCCTGCTTGCGGTTTGCAACGCCCTGGGTATCCAAAGTACCGCGGATGATGTGGTAACGCACACCAGGCAAGTCCTTTACACGACCGCCGCGGATCATAACAACAGAGTGCTCCTGAAGATTATGTCCGATACCTGGGATATAAGCTGTTACCCCATAACCGTTCGTCAGACGACCACGGGCAATTTTACGAAGTGCAGAATTAGGCTTCTTCGGCGTGGATGTTCTGACAGCCGTGCAAACGCCTCTTTTCTGAGGTGAAGACAGATTTGTTTCTTTGTTCTTAAGAGTATTAAGACCTTTCTGCATTGCCGGAGATGTAGACTTATATGTCTGCATTTCTCTGCCCTTTCTGACTAACTGATTTATTGTCGGCATTATTTTCCTCCTTTCTCGATTCTTTATATATTTTAGCAGCAAAACGCTGTTAAAACCTGCTTAAAAAGCTGTCCTTAAATTGGCATAATTATCCCCATGCGGTAAAAAATTATACATCATCTCAAGCGCGTAGTCAACCGTTTTATTGAAATAAACAGTTTTTTTACGCCTATTATCGTTAAATTATGCTCCGGAAAAATTCCGGAGCATAATTGACCTGTTTTTTGAGGCGTTTAAAGTGCGTTATTGGTATTCAAAAGTACAGATAGATCTACACCGTCATCCTGCTCGGGCTCTGCCGGCTCTTGCTCAGTTTCATCTACGGCATCTTCAGGCTGCACCTCATTTTCAAATGTACGGTACATCGAAAGCCCGCTTCCCGCAGGAATAAGCTTACCGATAATGACGTTTTCCTTAAGTCCGACAAGATGGTCGATCTTTCCTTTTGTTGCAGCTTCTGTCAAAACCTTTGTAGTCTCCTGGAAAGACGCCGCTGACAGGAAGGATTCTGTCGCAAGAGACGCCTTTGTGATTCCCATAAGCAGCGGAGTGCAGATTGGATGCCTAAGCTCCGTTTCACCGGCGTCGATCCTTTCCTGAAGCGCTTTTTCAGCGATACGCATTTCTTTGATATCGATCGTTGTGCCGGATAAGAGATCAGTATCTCCCGGATCGTCAACTCTTACCTTTCGCATCATTTGTCTCACGATGACCTCGATATGTTTATCGTTGATATCAACGCCCTGCTGGCGGTAAACCTTCTGTACCTCTTGGATCAGGTAGAACTGAGCGGCTTCCTTACCGCGTATTCTCATAACGTCATGCGGATTGAGAACACCGTCCGTGATCAGATCGCCTTTGTTTATATGATCACCGGGTTTTACCTTTATTCCGGATGTGTATGGAAGCTGATAACTCTTGATTTCCCCATCCTCAGGATTTGTAATGCTTACGGAAACCATGGCGCTCTTCTTAGTCTCTTCAAACGAAACTACACCGCCGATCTCAGCCATAGTTGCCATTTTCTTTGGTTTTCTCGCCTCAAACAATTCCTCAACTCTTGGAAGACCTTGAACGATATCGTCTCCCGCGACGCCGCCTGTATGGAAGGTACGCATTGTAAGCTGTGTACCAGGCTCGCCTATCGACTGGGCCGCTATAACGCCTACTGCCTCTCCCTCGGAAACCGGACTGCTCGTCGCGAGATTTATGCCGTAGCACTTAGCACAAACGCCGCTCTTCGCTTCACATTCGAGCACTGAGCGTATTTTAACCTCATGGATCCCGGCTGCTTCAAGCACTTCCGCATCCTGATTGATAAGCATATGATCTGTATCGAACAGTATCTCGCCTGTCTCAGGATGGACTATATTCTCAGCTGGATAACGACCGTGTATAGCATCGGCAAAGGTCTGAACGACCTGTCCTCTTTCAACAAGCTCGTGCGCCATGATGCCTTCATGAGTTCCGCAGTCATGCTCTCTTATGATTACGTCCTGAGATACGTCGACAAGTCTTCTGGTGAGATATCCGGAGTCGGCAGTACGCAGCGCCGTATCCGCAAGACCTTTTCTCGCGCCTCTAGATGATGTGAAATACTCAAGGACCGTAAGACCCTCGCGGAAATTGGCCTTGATCGGTATTTCGATCGTCTTACCTGACGGGCTCGCCATAAGACCGCGCATACCGGCAAGCTGACGGATCTGATTCATGCTTCCGCGCGCACCTGAGTTTGCCATCATATAAATCGGGTTGAACTCGTCAAGCGTTGCCTGAAGCGCGTTTGTTACATCTTTTGTTGTTTTATCCCATTCGCTGACAACAAGTCTATAACGCTCGTCATTCGTGATAAATCCGCGCTTGAACTGTCTCTCAATATTAGCAACTTTATGCTCTGTCTCTGTGATAAGGGTCTTTTTAGCGCTAGGAACTGTCATATCAGAAATAGAGATCGTTATAGCGCCCTTTGTCGAATACTTAAAGCCCTGTGCTTTTATATTGTCGAGCATCTCGGCCGAAATTGCAAAACCGTGTTTCTTTATGCATTTGTCTATTATCTTTTCAAGCTGCTTTTTACCTACTTGGAAACTGATCTCATAGTCAAACTCGTGTTCAGGATCAGTCCTGTCTACAAATCCGAGATCCTGCGGTATAGGATTATTGAAGATGATTCGTCCCACGGTTGTATTTATGAGTTTCTCTCTTACCTTCCCGTCTGTTTCCCTGCTCATGCACACCCTTATAGGAGCATGCATTTCGATATCGCCGTTCTGGTACGCCATAATAGCTTCATCCGGCGAACGGTATGCATGGGTCGGCAGATATTCAGCTTCTTTAAGCCCTTCTTCGCCGTTTTTTATCCTTTTTGCCACAGCATCGTTAGCTGTAAGGAAATCATCTGTATTCGTAAGTGTGTTTGCCTCAAGTCCAGTATCGCCGGGATCGGTAACAAATACCTGCTCCGACCCCTTTTCTCCGAGTCGGATATATGTCAGATAATATGAGCCGAGGATCATATCCTGAGTCGGCACGGTTACCGGGCTGCCGTCTTTCGGGTGCAGCAGGTTGTTCGCCGACAGCATGAGCACTCTCGCCTCAGCCTGGGCCTCAGCGGAAAGCGGAACGTGTATAGCCATCTGGTCGCCGTCGAAGTCGGCGTTATACGCCGTGCAGACGAGCGGGTGGAGCTTCAGTGCTCTGCCTTCTACGAGGATCGGCTCAAACGCCTGTATTCCGAGCCTGTGGAGCGTAGGCGCACGGTTGAGAAGAACCGGGTGCTCCTTTATAACGACTTCAAGCGCGTCCCAAACCTCGTTTTTGGCTCTGTCGACCATCTTCTTCGCGCTCTTTATATTGTTTGCGACGCCGTCTTCAACGAGCTTTTTCATGACGAACGGTCTAAAGAGTTCTATAGCCATTTCCTTTGGAACGCCACACTGGTATATCTTCAGATCAGGCCCGACAACGATAACGGAACGACCTGAATAGTCGACGCGTTTTCCGAGCAGATTCTGACGGAAGCGCCCTTGTTTGCCCTTCAGCATATCAGAAAGAGATTTCAATGCTCTGGAATTTGCGCCGGTCACGGCTCTTCCGCGGCGACCGTTATCGATAAGCGCGTCTACAGCTTCTTGCAGCATGCGTTTTTCGTTTCTCACTATGATATCGGGCGCATTGAGCTGGATAAGTCTTTTAAGGCGGTTATTTCTATTTATGACTCTGCGGTAGAGATCGTTGAGATCGCTCGTCGCAAATCTGCCGCCGTCAAGCTGCACCATTGGGCGTATATCCGGCGGTATTACAGGGAGGACATCGATTATCATCCATGTAGGGCTGTTCCCTGAACGGCGGAAAGACTCCACAACTTCGAGTCTTTTGACGATCTTCGCTTTTTTCTGACCGGACGCCGTTTTCAAATCCTCTCTAAGCTCTTCCGAAAGCTTTTCGCAGTCGATGTCCGCAAGAAGCTCTTTAATAGCTTCGGCGCCCATGCCGGCTTTAAAGTCATCCTCATATTTTTCCTTCATATCACGGTATTCTTTTTCCGTGAGTATCTGATTTTTTGCAAGTGGAGTAAGACCGGGATCTATAACGATATACGCTGCAAAGTAAAGAACTTTTTCAAGCACTCTCGGAGTGAGGTCCAGCATAAGACCCATGCGCGACGGTATGCCCTTAAAATACCAGATATGCGACACAGGCGCGGCGAGCTCGATATGACCCATACGCTCACGTCTCACCTTTGATTTTGTGACTTCGACACCGCATCTGTCGCAGATTTTGCCCTTATAGCGTATTTTTTTATATTTCCCGCAGTGGCACTCCCAGTCCTTTGTGGGACCGAAGATCCTTTCGCAGAAAAGTCCGTCGCGCTCCGGCTTAAGCGTTCTGTAATTTATCGTTTCCGGTTTTTTTACTTCGCCGTATGACCATGCGCGAATTTGTTCAGGAGAAGCCATATTTATCTGAATTGCGTCAAATGGTGTAAAACTCATAATTAGTCCTCCTCCTCGTCGTCAAAACTGAAAAATTCTTTTTCGCTGTCCGTATCATTAGAGTCGTCGGCTAACATATCTTATTCATTAACTGCGACAGACACGCTCTGCATTTCGCCGCCGTTTTCGACATCTTCGATAG
>CALWWO010000071.1 GCA_944385265.1 uncultured Oscillospiraceae bacterium | reverse complement strand
GTTCCCGCATTAAAACGCAAACCGTCACGCGTTAAAAATTGGTAGCTTCATTATGCGTGGTAAGCTCAAAGCTTTGCATACTCACGGACTCCACTAATTCGACGCCCTAGTCCGGCTCGTGGACCTTGCGGAGAGGACGGGCTGCCTTAAGCGGCTGCCAGAACAGTTTTATTGTTGTTCTTTAATTTATAAGTTGCCGTTTTTAGGAGGGCGGCGCCTCCACCCGCTTAGCTTACTTCTGAATCCCTGTCGAAACCGGTACGCCCCCGTATGAAAAAGGGCATTTAGCCCTTTTTGACATGATTAGATAAGAAGCATAGACTATTTTGGAAAAATCAAACTTTTTCAGGTTCAGGATAATCGACGCCAAAGGTATCGACAGTGACCTTTTTCATACGCTGATCCTGCGTCGGACGGTCGGCAAAGTCTGTCGGAACGGCAGCTATTTTATCAACAGCTTCCATGCCGGAAATCACTTTGCCGAAGGCGGCGTACTGCCCGTCAAGATGCGGCGCATCCGCGTGCATTATGAAAAACTGGCTTCCCGCGGAGTTCGGAGCCATGGCGCGTGCCATTGACAGAACGCCGCGTGTGTGGTCAAGTTTGTTTTTAAAGCCGTTGAGCTTAAATTCGCCTTTTATATGATAACCCGGACCGCCAGTGCCTGTACCGAGAGGGCAGCCGCCCTGGATCATAAAGCCGGGTATTACGCGGTGGAATATAAGCCCATCATAGAAGCGCTTGTTGATAAGCGAGATAAAGTTATTTACGCTTATTGGGGCAATATCAGGATAAAGCTCTGCCTTTATTATATCGCCGTTTTCCATTTCTATTGTTACAACAGGATTTTGCATCAGTATGAGTTCCTTTCTTTAATTACTCTGTCCATTTCGCGGTTTGCGGTGCGCGCAGCCGCAGCGTCGCGCTTGTCGTACAGCTTTTTGCCGCGGGCGAGCCCGATTTCAAATTTCACAAGCGAGTTTTTGAGATATACTGAAAGCGGTATGACTGTGAGCCCGTCCTGCTTTATTTTACCGTAGAGCCGGTTTATTTCACGCTTGTGCATCAGAAGACGGCGCGGTCGGGCGGGGTCGCGATTGAAGATATTGCCCTTTTCATACGGGCTGATATGGACGCCGTATACGAATATCTCGCCGTTTTTTATGGAACAGAAGGAGTCCTTTAGGTTTAAATTGCCCAGACGTATAGATTTCACCTCAGTCCCCGCAAGCTCGATACCGGCTTCAAAGGTCTCGAGAATAAAGTAGTCGTGATAAGCTTTTTTGTTTTTCGCGATTTGTTTCACGCCTGTCGCTTTCGGAGACATGGATTCCCTCCTTCCAAAAATTACTATTTTAGAGTATAGCATAAATGTCAAGAAATTAAAATTATCAGGCTGCAAAAATTTTTTTTAGTTCAGATACAGCATTTCCAGCCAGAAGCTTTTTGGAGTGCTCGAAAATATGAAGAGCAAAATTAGGCGAAGCGTCTGCCAAATGCGCAAATTCGGAAATAGAGCAGTGACTGTTGTCTTCCGGCCAAATGACAAGCAAATAATTGCCCTCGAACAGCAGCAGGGAGGAGACCGTGTCGTTTGGGAGTTCCTGTACTGCGCGCACGATATCGTCTATACTATCAAAAGAATAAAAGACCGGCGAAGCAAGATTTGCCCGAATGAACATCAGAAGATCTGAATTTCCCGGGAAAAGCTCTATTTCAGCCGCCGCTAAAGGGCTTGGAGAAAAAGAAGCGCATGATCTTGACAGTATATCCATTGCCTGCTCGGCAGAAACGGAGGAGGGGTCAATGTGGTATTTTTCAAAATCCGTTGAGTCGAGGTAAAGCATAAAGAAAGAATTTTTTGTATTATGTATTATCATAAATGAGCAGCTCCCGCCTAAAAGTCTGTACAAATATTATAAAACGGCTTTAGCCGCAAAAAAAGTTTAAATATATGGCAAAAATGCATAAAAGTAAAAAATTTTAAAACAGTATTCCAATTTGGGCTGAAATATATTAAAATGTAGCATAATGAAGTATTGCGTGAACAAAAGATCGGGAGGAAAAGCAAAGCTATGGATGAAGAAAATAAAAGGAAACCGAAATACAAGCGGGTGCTGCTTAAGCTCAGCGGCGAGGCGCTTGCCGGCGATCGGAAAATGGGGCTGGATTTTAATATCATAAGAAAAGTTTGCGCGGTAGTTAAAAAGTGCAATGAAGAAGGGGTGCAGATCGGCATCGTTATCGGCGGCGGCAACTTTTGGCGCGGCGCAAAAGCCGGCGAGAATATGGAGCGCACAAGGGCGGACCATATCGGCATGCTCGCCACGGTTATGAACTGCCTCGCTGTGGCTGATGTGCTGGAGCAGATGGACGTGCCTGTAAGGGTACAGACCGCTATAGAAATGCGCCCGATAGCGGAGCCGTATATCAGATTGAAGGCGGATAAGCACCTCAACAACGGCAGAGTCGTAATATTCGGAGGAGGAACAGGAAATCCGTATTTTTCGACCGATACGGCAGCAGTGTTGAGAGCCGCTGAAATAAAGGCGGACGTTATTCTTTTGGCGAAAAATATCGACGGCGTTTACAGCGCTGATCCTAAAACTCATCCGGACGCCGTTAAATACGACGAGATATCGTACGCTGAAATGATTGTCAAGCAGCTTGCCGTCATGGATACGACTGCAACCTCGCTTTCAATGGATAATAAAATACCTGTCATACTGTTCGCTCTTAAAGATCCGGAAAATATTTATAGAGCAGTGATGGGTGAAAAAGTGGGCACGGTAGTCAAAGAATAATTTGCGTAATCCAAAAAATAATACGATTAAAATACATAGGAGGGTAATAGCCATGTATAGCGAATACACAAACAGAATGCAAAAGACAATAGACGCGCTTCAAAGCCAGTTTTCAGCAGTAAGAGCAGGAAGAGCCAATGCGGCGGTTTTAGACCAGATCAGGGTCGAGTATTACGGAACGCCGACGCCGCTGAATCAGGTAGGGACGATAAGCTCGCCCGATCCGAGGACGCTTCTTATCCAGCCGTGGGATACGGGGCTGCTTAAGGCGATTGAAAAAGCCATTCAGACGTCGGACCTCGGCATAAATCCGCAGAATGACGGCAAGGTCATCAGACTTATTTTCCCGCAGCTTACGGAGGAGCGCCGCAAAGAACTTACAAAGCAGGTGAAGAAATACAGCGAGGACGGCAAGGTAGCTATCCGCAATATCAGAAGAGATGCGATGGAGGCATTCAAAGCTCAAAAGAAGAAATCTGAACTGACCGAAGACGATCTTAAGGATATAGAAAAGGATATGCAGAAAATTACCGATGACTATATCAAGGAAATAGACAAGATAACTGCGGCAAAAGAAAAAGAGTTGTCTGAAATCTGATGAAAATTTTTAAAAAGAGAGAGGCGGGGCAGGTTGATATGGAAAGGCTTCCCCGCCATATCGCTATAATTATGGACGGGAACGGAAGATGGGCGAAAAAGCGCGGTCTTCCGAGAACGGCGGGACATGCCGCGGGAGCGGAGACGTTTCGCACTATAGCGACTTACTGCAAGGAAATAGGGATAGAGTATCTTACAGTTTACGCTTTTTCAACAGAAAACTGGAAACGCCCGCCCGAAGAGGTTGAGGCAATAATGCAGCTTCTCGAAAAATATCTTATCGAGGCTATCGGCAAGATGGAAAAAGATAAAGTAAAGATGAAATTTTTCGGCGACACGACGGTTTTATCTCCAAAATTGCAGGGTCTGATTTCAGAAACTGAGCGGATATCAAATAAATTTGATGGGGTCCAGGTCAATATTTGTGTAAATTACGGCGGCAGAGACGAGATCGTCCGCGCGGCTAGAGCGTATGCGAAGGAATATAAAGATACAGGAAAGAAAATCGATGAGGATTCCTTCAAAGAATATTTGTACTCAAAAGGAATGCCGGATCCCGATCTCATAATACGACCGAGCGGAGAGCTGCGGCTTTCCAATTTTCTGCTATGGCAGTCGGCGTATTCTGAGTTTTATTTTACTGATACGCTGTGGCCTGATTTTAATAAAAAAGAGATCGACCGCGCTATTATTTCGTATCAAAAAAGAGATAGAAGATATGGGGGAGTACAGGGGAAGAAATGAAAAAGAGATTGATAGTGGCGGCGGTAGGGCTGCCAATTCTGTTTCTGCTTTTCATGGCAGCCCCGCCGGGCGGGACTTTTATAGCCGTATCGCTCATATCCGTGCTGTCAGCGTATGAATTTATGCGCGTTATAGAGGTAAAAAGCAGTATAAATATGCGGATTTTTACAATAATGTCCGCTGCGGCGATACCGGTGATCGCATATTTCGGATACAATTATCCGCAAAAAGAATATCTTTTAAGCGGGACAGCGGTATTGTTCGTATCGGGTGTTTTTGCTGAAGCTATACGTAAGTATGACACAGGGCAGAATATATATATGAATGAGCTTTTCGGCTCTCTTTTTGCGGGGGTTATGATACCGTGGTTTTTGTCTATGTTCATAAACGCCCGCCTTGCGGAACATGGACAAATATATGTTATGCTGCCGTTTTTTATTACTCTGATGTCCGATACGGGCGGCTTGATTTTCGGGAAATATTTCGGCAATCAAAAGGCGTTTCCAAAGGTCAGCCCAAATAAAACAACGGCTGGCTGTGTCGGCGGGGTGCTGTTCGCTATTGCCGGAGCTATGCTATTCGGGCTAATGGCGATATGGCTCGAGGGGATATCGTTCCGTTTTCTCTCTCTTATACTGTGCGGGGCAATAGGAAGTTTTGCTTCCCAGCTCGGCGATCTGGCGTTTTCGCTGATAAAAAGGCTGTGCGGAGTGAAGGATTACGGACATATTTTTCCGGGACACGGCGGCATGCTGGACAGATTTGACAGCACTATTTTCTCCGCGCCGATAATTTTTATGACGGCGGAGATCATAAGAATATTTTGAGCGTTTTTGAAACCTGCCTGTCATCGCACTTTTTGCGTTACAATGCCGGCGCGGACGTCATAAAAGTATGTCATGCGAAGCAATAGGTATCTTTTTATACGGAAGGCGATGGCATACATATATGGTCGCATTTTTACCGTGATGTAAAAAACGCATTATTTATGAGGCAAGTCAATAATTATGAAAAAGAGGATATCGATACTGGGATCCACCGGCTCGATAGGTCGGCAGAGTCTTGATGTCATTAAAAAACTCGGGTGTGAGGTTATGACTCTCACTGCAAACCGCAATACGAAGCTGTTAGAACGCCAGATACGAGAGTTCAAGCCAAGGCTTGCAGTCGTGTGCGACGAATCTGCGGCACGAGATTTGCATGCACGGACAAAGGATACAAATACGCGCGTCTTATCAGGCACCATGGCGCTTTGCGAGGCGGCGGCGGACGCGGATACCGACACTGTCGTCACCGCCATTGTGGGGACAGCCGGACTTAGACCGACGCTTGAGGCGATAAGAAATAAAAAGCGCATTGCGCTTGCCAATAAAGAGACACTGGTGTGCGCCGGGCATATAGTGATGAAAGCTGCGGCAGAATACGGAGCGGAGATACTGCCTGTCGATTCTGAGCATTCGGCGATATTCCAGTGCCTAAAGTCCGGGAGAGCGGGCGAGATGAAGCGCATATTGCTAACGGCGTCCGGAGGACCGTTCAGAGGGATGACGGCAGATGAGCTGAAGAGCGTAAAGAAAGAACAGGCTCTGCGTCATCCAAACTGGAGCATGGGCGCGAAGATCACCATCGATTCGGCGACGTTGATGAACAAGGGGCTTGAGTTTATTGAAGCTATGCACCTTTTCAGAGCGCGTCCGGAGCAGATAAAGGTATTGATACATCCGCAGAGTATCGTACATTCGATGGTCGAATTTAAGGATAATTCGGTCATAGCACAGATGGGCATGCCAGATATGCGGCTGCCGATAGAGCTCGCCCTGACATATCCATATCGCGGCGAGGCCGTTATACCGGAGATGGATTTTACTAAAGCGGGGGCGCTTACTTTTTTTGAGCCGGATACTGATACCTTCAGGTGCCTTAGCCTTGCGATGGAGATCGCGGGACGCGAGGATGTGTCGTGCGCCGTGATGAACGCCGCGAATGAAGCGGCGGTGAAGCTTTTTCTAGAGGATAAAATAGGATTTCCGGAGATTTACGAGCTTGTCAGAGAAGCGGTAGAAAAATTCGGCGGTAATAAAGCCGAAAGGCTGGAGGATATTTTAAAAGCGGACGGTGAGTCACGCGAATTTGTTTTTAGAAAGGCATAATCTATGTATATTGTTTTAGCGATTTTAGCATTTGGGATACTGATCGCCTCTCATGAATTCGGGCACTTTGTAGCGGCAAAAGCTTGCGGCGTAAAAGTAAACGAATTTTCGATAGGTATGGG
>CALWWO010000070.1 GCA_944385265.1 uncultured Oscillospiraceae bacterium | reverse complement strand
GAGTCTCCTTCATGTCGTCGAGCAAGGTATGGATCCTGTCGTTATAATCCGTTACAACTCTGCTTTTCTTCCGTAAAAGCTCGTCTGTATCCTTTAAAATATTTCGAAGAGCCATGTCTTTTCCATCCTTTCGTATCATTCGTCCGGGTTTACGTCGGCTACTACCGAAAGTCCCCGATTTTCTTTGTCGTTTAAAAATTCCCGCATGACAAATGCGATGATATTTCGCACCTCTTTATCGTTTTTACAGCTTACGGACATACGGTATCTGTACTTGCCGCTCATTTTCAGTATCCTTGCAGGGGCAGGACCCAAAAGTCTTACATCGCGCCGGTCCTTAAAATAATATTCAAACGAGGCTTTGAGCTTTAAGCAGCCGCGCATTACTTTTTCCTCATTGAGTCCGGACACGGTGAGCATTATTATATCAGCGATCGGCGGGCAGCCAAGTATCTTTCGCACCTCAAGCTCCCGTTCAAAAAAACTCATATAATCCTGGCGCGCCGCAAGCTCTATCACCTCGTTATGAGGCGTATACGTCTGCACCACGGCTCTGCCGGCTTTTTGACCGCGCCCCGCCCTTCCGACGACCTGTGTTATCAGCGAAAATGTCCGCTCGTGCGCTTTATAGTCGTTTGCATACAGCGACTGATCCGCTGAAAGCACGCCGATAAGCGTGACGTTTTCAAAATCCAATCCTTTCGCCACCATCTGTGTACCGAGCAATATCGGCACCTTCTCATCTCTGAAGCGGCGGAGCAGTTTTTCGTGCGAGCCTGCGTGCGACACCGTATCGAAATCCATCCGCACTATATCGACTCCCGGGAAAAGCGTTTGGAGCTCCTCCTCGACCTTTTGCGTCCCCGCGCCTGAATACTTCAAGCTGCCGCCGCACTGCGGGCAGCTTTCGCGCACCGGTTCTGTGTGCCCGCAGTAATGGCACATCATTTTTTTGTTTGCCGCGTGATATGTCATCGACACGCTGCAATTCGGGCAGGCAAACGTATATCCGCACTCCACGCAAACAACAAGCCCCGCCGTGCCGCGGCGATTTATGAACAGTATGCTCTGTTCGCCGCTCAGTATATTCTTTTCGAGTTCATCCGCCAGCGCCGAGCTTATCATCGTGCCGTTTCCGCTTTTGAGCTCTTTACGCATGTCAGCGATCATAACGCGCGGCAGTTCGTTTTCATTGAAACGTTTATCGAGCACGAGCAGCTTGTACATGCCGTCCTGCGCTTTTTTCATACTCTCCACCGACGGCGTAGCAGAGCCTAAAAGCAGCACGCTTTTTGAATAAGCGCAGCGGAATTTAGCTACGTCGCGCGTATGATATCGCGGTGAGCTGCCTGATTTATAGGTATGCTCCTGCTCCTCGTCGATTATTATTGCGCCCAGATCGCGCACCGGTGCAAATACCGCGCTTCGCGTTCCAACAACTACTTTTGCGGCACCGGATCTTATCCTTTTCCACTCGTCATACCGTTCCCCTATGCTTAGCGCGCTGTGAAGCACCGCGACGCCGTCTCCAAAATGCGATGTGAATATCCAAACAAGCTGCGGAGTCAACGCGATCTCAGGTACAAGCACTATCGCGCCCTTTCCCTTTTCCAGCAGCCGTTTGATGAAATTGATATACACGAGCGTTTTTCCGCTGCCGGTCACGCCAAACAGCAGTGCTGCCTGCGCCTCACCGCTGTCAGACAGCCTTATAAGCTTCTCAAGCGCCGCATACTGCATATCGGTAAGCGCCGTCTCAGCGGCGGGGGCGGTATGCTCATACGCCGGCTTCCTGAACTCCTCGCGCCGCTCCGTACGTAAAAGTCCCTGCTTTTCAAGCGTCCTTATAACAGAAAGCGTTACGCCCGTAAAATATTTTATCTCTTCAAACGAAGCTTCACCGATCTGTGCCATAAGCTCAAGTATCTCAGCCTGCTTTGGAGCGCGGCGGCGCCTTTCTTCAGCCGCTTCAAACGCTTCTTCACCGCTCACGTCAAGAATAATCCACAAGGACGTCTTGTCCCCGATCGGCTTAACGCCGTCTCTGAACCATATCCCGCTTGGCAACATCGCGTGTACCGCGTCGTACAGCGTGCAGAAAAACCTATCTCTCATCCACAGTGCGAGCTTTAACTGCTCATCCGTAAGTATTGCGCCGTCGTCAAGCATCTTTTCAATGCTCTTCAGTTCTTTTTTATCCTCGTTCTCTCCGATGGCGAGCACGATCCCCTCGCGCCTTTTATTTCCTCTTCCGAACGGAACGACTACGCGGCAGCCGGCTGACAGCTTTCCTATCAGCTCATCCGGTATATTATAAGAATAGGGTCTGTCTATTCCGAACGTGACGGAAGACACAGCCACCTTTGCGGCTATTGGATTTTTCATATCCGGCAGCCCCTCCTCTTTTCTCTAATAAACACACTATCCGGCAGTGCTTTCCACCGCCGGATGACCTGACTACGCGTCTATATGACACTGAATTTTTCCTGCCGCTATTTCATCTATCGCCAATGATACCGGTTTCTTATCAAGATGGATCTTTTCCTTCTCTGCTTCTTCCGCTATCTCGCGCGCTCTGTGCGCTATTACGTTGACAAGCAGATATCTGCTGTTAACATTTTTCAAAAGCTCAGGTATTGATGGATAAATCATTTTTGCTCCCCCGTATCCTTTGATTTTTCTTTGGCTATTATGCCAATAATCTCTCCAGCCGCTCTGTCGGCGTCGTCATTTATAACGACATAATCATATTTCCCAGCCAGCTTTATTTCTTCCTCCGCGCGCCTTAAACGTTTTCTTATCGTTTCCTCACTCTCGCCGCTTTTGCGGTCGCGCAGGCGTCTTTCAAGCTCCTCTAAGCTCGGTGGCATTATAAACACCGACACAGCGTCCGGAAATTTTTTTACAACGTTTCCGCAGCCGACTACCTCTATATCGAGAAAAACGTCTCTTCCGTTTTCAATATTCTCGACAAGCGGTTTCAGCGGCGTTCCGTAATACTTGCCTACATACTCAATATATTCCAGGAAACCGTTTTCTTCAATAGTTTTTTCAAAGGTCTCCCTATCCGTGAAGTAATAATCCTTCCCGTCTTGCTCGCCCTTTCGCGGCTCTCTCGTTGTCATCGATATCGAAAAATAGTAATCCTCAAGCTTTTCAAACACCTTTGACAGAACGGTCGATTTGCCGGCTCCGGACGGTCCTGATATAACAAACAGCTTACCTTTATTCAAGCGCTTCGTCATCCTCTTCATTCTCCCGTTCTGCTCTGCCAGTCGCGCGACCGGCTACCGTTTCCGGCTGTATTGCCGAAAGGACTATATGCCCGCTGTCTGCGATTATGACGGCTCTCGTCTTTCTGCCGTATGTCGCGTCAACCAGTTGACCTTTATCACGCGCATCATTTATTATGCGCTTTATAGGCGCAGATTCGGGGCTGACGACCGCGACCATCCGGTCTGCGGAGACCATATTCCCAAAACCTATGTTTATAAGCTTCAAGCTCTATCTCCCCTTTATTCCACGTTCTGTATTTGCTCTCTAATCTTTTCTATTTCCGCCTTCATATCGACCACTATCCTCGCCATCTGAACATCGTTACCCTTCGACCCCGTCGTATTGGCTTCTCTGTTCAGCTCCTGCGCAAGGAAGTCAAGCTTCCTCCCGACCGGCTCGCTACTGTCTAATATGCTTCTAAACTGTGATATATGGCTTTTTAACCTTACAAGCTCCTCATCTACAGCTACCTTATCGGCGAATATCGCCGCTTCTGTGAGTATACGAGTCTCATCTATCTGGACATTTTCAAGCGTTTCGCGCATTTTTTGCTCCAGCCGGCTTCTGTACTCTGCCACTGTCTCTGGCGAGCGCTTTGCCGCCTCACACACAAGTCTTTCAAGCTCCTCAAGCCGCGACAAAATGTCGTTTTTAAGCCTTTCTCCCTCTATTTCTCTCATGCCGTTGAATTTTTTGAGTGCCTCTTCAAGTATACCGCAAAGGTCGCCTGCCAGTGCGTCTACATCCGCCTCCTGCTTCTCCACTATAAGTACGTCGGGATATCTGGCGAGAGACATAACGGTCACATCGTTTTCGAGGTCGTACTTATTTGCCAGATTTTCAAACACCGCAAGATAGCTTTCAGCCAGAGGCTCGTTTATCGAGATCACCGTATCGTCCGCCTTTGAGGCGTCTATCGATACGTAGACGTCCACTTTACCGCGCGATATATATCTCTGCACGACGCTTTTAAGCTTATCTTCGAGCGCCGCGTATATTCTCGGCATCCTTATCGTACAGTCGAGATATCTGTTATTGACGCTTTTAAGCTCTATTGAAACTTCAAGCTTGCCGGAAACGCCGCTTCCGCTTCCGTAGCCGGTCATACTTTTTATCATAATATTCTCCCGTATTAAAGCACACGGCTTTATTTTCACGATACATCAGAAATGAAAACCTCCTTTATGGAGGTTTTGCTGTAAATTTTTTGATCTGCTTTTGACTATATTATATCACACGCCGATTTTTTTCAATCTATTTTTGCATTTACCGCCGTTTTATTTTGCGGCGTACCTTAGTTATGTAAAATCCTATTACACCGGTCACTCCGATATCGTACAGGACAAACACGGCATTTACGGCTGCGTACACTATTGGAAGCGCGTAATCAAGTCCGGAAACGTCAAAAAATATCTCATCAAATCCGAACACGAGCACTGTAAGCGCTATATTCATAACTCCCAACTTTATTATCCATCTCATTATCGCGCTTTTCACTCGCTCTGCCGCGCTTTTCAATATAGGATAATAGCCAAAAAACACCGCATATACGAGAACGATATCTTTCGCTGGAGCAAGTAAAAATCCCAGCAGGCATCCGCCGATATAGACCATTATACCGCCTGACAGTCCACTCTCGATAACTGCGGCAATTCCCATAAGCGAAGAAAGACCGAGAAAGCCCAGCCGACCTGTTGGCATTATTGACGACAGGTACATAAGCGCGACGGTCATCGCCGTCATTACCGCCGTAATAGTTATTTTGTAGCTTTTATTTTTCATCCGCGTTACCTGCAGCACATATTCACGCACATGAGCGCCGTACATATATCGCACGCGTCTATACCGCCGGTGCTACGCCCGTATCCGTATGGGCGATAGGCGTACCCGCCGTTCGACATGTACGCGAGCGCGTTTTTATACACCTGATTCATGGGCTCCATCTGTACGGCGCGCTGATAATAATTTCTCGCCTCGTCCAGCCAGCCCTTCTGATAATATACGTTGCCCATCAAATAGTTCCACTCGGCATTACGTACCGACGACATGTTGAGAAGCCGCTCTGCACGGCTGATATCTCCCGCGTTTAAAGCTTCCCTGACCTGCGCGAATTCAGAGCTTCCGCCGCTGTAACTGCGCTGTCCGCCCGCATTTCCGCTGTTGTAGCCGCCGTACGTCCGATATCCGCTCTGACTGCCGGCGGAATACCCTCCGCCGCCGCTTGAACGGCTCTTTGTTATCATATCGTACGCCTCGTTTATCTCTTTCATCTTTTCCTGCGCCAGATCTGCAAGGGGATTGTCATGATAGTTATCGGGATGGTATTTCCTTGCAAGCTCTCTGTATGCTTTCTTTATATCTTCGTCTGAAGCGTTTGGCGAAACGCCAAGCACGCTATAAGGATCTGTCATTTTCTTCTCCTATCTACTCTGGCATTTTTCTTTCGTATATTGATCGTTCCTTCAAGAACGCCGTCGCACATAAACGGCATACCCAAGTATAATATATTTCTGATTATTCCGACCCAATAATTTTCAGGCAGGAGCTCATATGCTGATGTTATCAGATTTTCAGAATGCTTCAGCGTAACTCTAAGCTCATTTTTGATTTCCGCGCTGATCTCTCCGTCGACAAGTCCGTATCGGGCGACAATCGGATTGTAGTTTCCGCTTTTTATATCATCTGATATATCATTTGCCGCGTCAAGTATATATATCCAGCGCCCCATATGATAAAATATCTGGCGTTTTGCCCTTGACGACGCCTCTCGGCTTTCCGGCGTCGCTGCGCAAAGTATTTGAGCAAATTTATCAGCTGTTTTATCCATAGACAGCTCGTTTAGCTTTTCAAGCGCTGAAAGCTCCTGCAATTTTGTCTTCACCGTATCCGCAAATATCGGATATTGCGCCGCCGCCTTTTTATACGCTCTTTTTATGACTGCTGAAGATACGCGGGCGGCAAGCCCCTTGAAAAAGCCCTCATCGCTGACCGTGTCCCGCATTTTCCAATACGCTAAAATTATACTGTAACCTGCGCATCTGTCAAGCGTTTGCGAGCGTTTGCACATATGTTTGCCTTTTACCGGTCTGAGCGGGCAACGACCTGTTTCATACTCACACCCTTCGCCGGCATCCCAAAGCAGCATCGCCAAAAACACAAAATCGTAATTTAACACAAATCGTGCCGGAGTTCCGTAGTTCTCCTTTAACGCGCGGCACAGGGCACAATAACACGCTTTGTACTGCTCCAGCTCCTTCACTTTCAGCTCAGGCTGAAGCGGGCGGATATATCCGAACATTTTCCCCTCCGATTACGGTTTATCGCTTCAGCTTCGCGATATGGTAACGGTTATATAGGAATCGCCTATAGCGTCTACATTCGTATACCCGTCCACATACACTCTTGCAAGTACGGAATAGGTCCCCGTCGTATTGCCGAGCTCGCTCAGATCTGCCACTACCCTTATATTAGCCGGCGTTATAGCATCAAGATCACTCTCAGTGCCGCGCAGCCTTACGTAAAGACTCTGCGTGTCTATCCTCGCCGTATACCCGTTCGTAACGTTTGTGACCGATATATCCGTCGCCGAGTAATCCGCCGCCTCAAATCCGGTTATTTCCACCGTTACCGTCGCTTCCGTCGTCCCCGTAACATTCTGAAGATCGTTTGGTATGGGTATCTGGAACGTCTCCCTCGTCGTCGAAGCAAAATCAGATAGGTCTATCTCCCCGATCCTTACGCTGTCAAGTTCCTCAAGCACGGCTTCTTCTCCGGCAAGCGTTATATTTGCGGGACTTATTGTGACTCTTACATGCTCGTCAAAATTATCTGCCGTTATTGCGTTCGTATATCTGAAATCTACCGCGAGCTCAAGCGTTTTTACCACGATGACCGGTATCCTTATAACGACAGTCTCCTGCTCCATTATTATCTCGCTATTGTCTATCTCCTCGCCGTTTTGGTCTACAAGCGTCAATTCGACCTCTTCCGTATATGTTTCTGACAGGTTCTGTACATCGACGACCACTTGCGCCGCGGCAACCTGTGCAATGGCAGCAGCCGGACCTGATATTTCTATCGTCTCGGGCTGCACCTCCATCGGCTCAGCCTGATACCCCTCAGCCACGCTGCCATTAAACACGCCTCTTACAGGTACCTCAACAGTTGCGAGCTCCTCTACTGTCACTGTGATATAGTCCGCATTCGCATCTTGTATTGAAATAAACGAGGAACTGAAGCCGGATGGATAATTCACTTCATAAGACAGCTGGTAAACTCCCGTTGCGCCGCCGGCTTCCAATATATCATTAAGATCGGCCGTAACAGTCACATTTGAGTTATTGAGCTGTATGACGGAATTCCTTCTACCGGCGAATAAGATATTTACAGTATTTCTGTCGGCATTCGTTATCAGCAAATTATTCTCTCTAAGTGCTTCCTCGCCCTCAAACTCTATATTGATGCCGCTTACGTAGTTTGTATCTTCTGGATTTTCCACGTACGTCACGTACATCCACAAAGCCATCGATATCAATACGGAAAAAATTACTAGAAAATACTTCTTCTCTATCAAATTGTTCAGTTTATTTCTTATCATTTTTCTCTCCCAGATGCAGTAAGGATTTTAAGCTTCTCCTCTTTTTCTGCGTTTCCTCCGGTTTTGGCATAAGTTCATATTTCAGCAGCTTTTCAAATGTAGCCGCGCCCAAATGCCGCTTGAGCATACCGTTTACCGCGACTGATATCGATCCCGTCTCCTCAGAAACGATAGCGACGACCGCATCTGTCCGCTCGCTCATTCCGATACCTGCCCTGTGCCTCATACCGAGATCTTTGTTCAGATTGGTATTGTTAGAAAGCGGCAGCATACATGCCGCGCCCGCAAGGCGACCGTCTCTGACTATAAGCGCGCCGTCATGCAACGGTGTTTTCGGATAAAATATGTTCTTTATAAGCTCTGCTGACGGCTCTGCGTTTATGACAGTTCCCGATTTTATATATGAGTCAAGATTTATATCGCGCTCAAACACTATCAGCGCGCCTGTTTTGGTCTTTGACATGTCAGCGCACGCCATCACAGTTTGGTTTATCGCCGACTCTATAACAAGCGGATTTAGCTTTTTACCTATAAGTGTTTTAAAATTACTACTTCCCACCTTTTCAAGAAAGCTTCTCAATTCAGGCTGGAACAGCACTATAAGCGCAAGTATACCAAGCTCAAACGTCTGCCCCAGCAGGTAACTTACCACGCTTAAGTGCAGCAGGTTTGATATCCACATCACAGCGACAAGCAGCACTATGCCTTTGAGCACATTCGCCGAACTTGTCGCCCTCACAAAATTGATTATCTTGTATATCAGATAAGCGATAATGGCAATGTCAAGAACATCCCAGATCTTCATCATCTGTATCATATTCAAAAATATTTGAAATACTTCTCTTATTCCATCCAATGTCGTTATCGCTCCGCTCCGCAATGTAAGTATTTTAAATTAGAACAACTCCTTTTGCATTATATTACAAAAGAAATCTCTTGGCAATAAAGTAAGCCGCCTATTAACAAAAAATACAAATCTATCCTGTACAGACTATTTTCTCAAGCATTTCAAGCAAATAATGTATCTCTCTCGCCGTATTGAACACTGATACGCTTGCTCTTACCGTGCCCGTATCTATCGTCCCCGCCGTCTTATGCGCCTCAGGTGAA
>CALWWO010000069.1 GCA_944385265.1 uncultured Oscillospiraceae bacterium | reverse complement strand
AAATGATTGAAAGGATGAGAGAAGATGAAAATCAAGCGATTGTTAGGTGTACTCTTATGTATGCTGCTTTGTATGGGGTTGATGTCGACAATGGCGTTTGCGGCGGATGACCCCGTGGTTACAAATCTTACTGCGACCCGCGACAGCGAAACGACGGCTACCATCACCTTTGACAGCGCCCAGAACGGGAGTGTTGCCATATGCTTTAAGAATAGCGATGGGAGACTCGAGCTTTACATAGGTGACAAAGACGGCGTTACTGTCGGCACAAACGTCATAACGTATGAATATTTAACGGGTTCGGACGCAAAGGAAATCGCCGTGTATTTTGGGACGGACGAAAGCGATTTTGATGCGCTTTATTCAAGTGAAAATCCGCTTGACATGCCTGGAGCTGTAAAGGGAACGGTCCCTGCTGTTCATACCTGTGTGGGACAGGGCGACTGGCAGTACGACCCGGATAACCATTGGAAACTTTGCGGGATCTGCGGCAATAAAGTAGATGAAGCCGCTCACTCCGGCGGTACGGCGACATGCGCTGCACAGGCGGTCTGCGAGCTGTGCGGCAACGTGTACGGCGCGGTTGACCCCACAAATCACACGAATCTCGTAAAAACCGAAGCGGAAACGGCGACGCATATGACCGAGGGCAACATCGAGTACTGGCACTGCGATGGCTGCGACAAGTATTTCGAAGACGCGGCGGGGACGGTTGAGACAACGGTCGATAAGATAGTAATACCGAAGCTTACGGAGCACACCGCGGGCACGGAATGGAAGTACGACGAGACGAATCACTGGAATGTGTGCGAGTGCGGCGAGATAATGAACGAAACCGCCCATGATTACGAATGGGTGACGGACAAGGAAGCAACGGCAACGGAAGCGGGCTCAAAGCACGAGGAGTGTACCGTCTGCGGTTACAAAAAGGCGGCGGTAGAGATACCGGCGACAGGCGATTCCGAAGAGACCGATACCGGCGACACAACAACCGATCCGGACGATGCCACAACACCTGAGGAATCCGACGAGCCGAAGACAGGCGACGATGCCAGCGCGGTCTTGTGGATTGTGCTTCTCAGCGTGTCAGTGATCGGTGCTTGCGTGACGGCTGTCCATATGGGCAAAGAGAAAAGCACGCGGTAAGCCGTGCATGGGCGCAATACCGCGAGCGCGAAAATAAAAGATGAAGTTCCGGGGAAGTCTGTCCCTGGAACTTTTAATGTTTGGAGCTTTCGCTCAGGTCTCAGAAAAAGGCATAAAGATCCCCGCGCGGGGAGTTTGCGTTAAATATAATCTTTTATCACGCTGTAAGCCTCGATAAGCCGGTCAATGCTCCACGCGGCGTTAGCCGGGCTTGTAGACGGCAGGCGTATTGCAGGGAGATTGCACCGCACGTTTTTCGTAAAATACCGGTGCGCCGCGGCTCCTGTAAAGAAGACGACGCGTATCGGCGCGGCGGCGAATATTGCGGAGAAATCGTTCACTTCAGCCGAGCGGATAGACGCGTCTGACGCGCCCGCGATCTCGCACGAGTGCAGAACGTCCCAAAGCGCGACGTGATGCCGCAGCAGAAACGCCGTTTTTTCCTCTTTCGTCCTCCCGCCCGCGTCGTCATTAAATACGGCGGAAAGCACTGTCCAGAATCTGTTGTGCGGGTTGCCGTAGTAAAACCCGACCTCACGCGACTTTGGCGACGGCATAGAGCCGAGCAGTAAAACGCGCGAGTTTTCGTCGTACACGGGGTCTATCGTGTGGATTATTTTTTCCATATTATGCCTTTCCGGTGTGTTTGCCGTGATATACGGGTGAGATGCGCATGCCAGGCTGTGATCTTAATGCGCGTGCGGGTCAGTCCATGAGCTTTACGACGCCGCCCGTCTCAAGGCTCTTTTTAACGTCGATAACGCGCTGGTTGCGGCTGCCGCGCCACGGGAGCGAAAGAGTGCGCTCTGCGAGGATAAACGGTCCGTCGATGAGTGCATCGGTCTCATGCAGCAGCGCGGCTATATCACTGTCCGTTTCGCTGAGGGTCAAAAGCTGCTCAAACGTGTAGCCGGAATACGTCCAGACATTGAGATTATGCTCGTGTGCGGCGTGGGCTATCTTAAAGCAGGCGGTCGGCTGGAAAAACGGCTCGCCGCCGGATAAAGTGACCCCATCCGTCAGCGGATTTGATAAAAGCTGCCGTATGACCTCATCGACTTCCATTTCCGTCCCGCCGTCGGGGTCGTGCGTCGCCGGATTATGGCAGCCCTCACAGTGGTGCGGGCAGCCCTGTGTGAAAACGGTGAAGCGCAGTCCCGGTCCATCGACGATCGAGTCCTGTACAAGACCTGCAATTTTCATATTAAACATCCTCTCGTTTTTGCTGCCGAAGGGCGATACTTTATCGTGCGGAAAGCACGGCATCTTTGCCGCCGAAAGGTCGCCGCCCTTTCAGCCCGCAATGCGGGCAGTTTGCCGCCGTCAAGCGGCGCATTTTCTCACGCGAAGCGCGATTCCTTTCAGCCCACGCAGTGGGCGGGATTTTGTACCCGTTTCTTTTACGTATGCAAAAGAAACGGGTACACCCAAAGAAAACATAGCAGGGAAAACCGGTTTTCCCTGCACCCTTTCTATGTTTTCTCCGAACGTAGGCATACGTCATCTGATATGATAGCTTATTCCCCGCAAGATAGAATAGGCGCATTGACAGCGCGTTGTATAACAATAATACTGCGTGCAGTATTACACCGCGGTACGGTGGTCACGTTACCCTGTTTCCTTTATCGTTACTACCGTCCGCCGCGCCTTTTATGGCGCGGATATGCTGATTTGAAAATCTATCATATATCCCGTCATTCGTCGAATGGGAAGCATGGTCATGTTACTAATAGGGAAACAGCTAATCAAATTCGTCTATGCGTATGTTTATACGCGCCTTTAGGGGTTTGCAAAGGGGAAGATACAAAATTACAACCCAGCGCAAGCGGTTGTGATTTTGAGAGAAGGAGCGATGGAGTGGGTAAGCGTTCGCTTTTAAGCGGACGCGCGCTTAACGCAATCCGCGACGACGATTTCTTTGGGCGATATTTCTTTTGAATATTCAAAAGAAATGTCGCAAATCCCCACGCCATAGGCGCGGTAAACCCGCCCACACAGTGGGCAAATGGAGTTGCGCTTTCGCGCAACATATCCTGCGCCATTGCGGCGCGGCAAAGGAATTGTGCTTCGCGCGATGGAAGATTTCGCTCTTTCAAGCGATGTGCACCCGCTTTGGCGGCAAAAAGGTATCGCCTGCCGACGACAAAAGCCCCCTTTTTAAAGGGGGCTTTAAAAATCAGATGCCGTGCTTTACGCGGTCAGCCTCCTCCGCTCTCTTGCCGTTGTTGAAGCGGTCGAGAGTGCCGACAAGATAGCCTGTTATCCTGCGTATACGCTCGAATCCAACGTCGTCGCCCTCATGCCTGCCGCAGTGCGGGCATTCGTCTTTTATAATGCCTGTGTAGCCGCATACAGGATCGCGGTCGACAGGGTGGTTGATAGCGCCGTAGCCTATGCCCTCTTTCTGCATTTTGCGGACGATCTTTTCAAACGCCTCAAGATTCTGCGTCGGGTCGCCGTCCATTTCGATATACGTTATATGTCCGGCGTTCGTAAGCGCGTGATACGGCGCCTCAAGCGTTATCTTATCAAATGCGCTTATCGGGAAATATACCGGGATATGGAAGCTGTTCGTATAATAATCGCGGTCGGTGACGCCCGGAATAACTCCGTATTTCTGCCTGTCTATCTTTACAAAGCGACCGGAGAGCCCCTCTGCCGGAGTCGCGATAAGCGTGAAGTTCAGCCCGGTCTTCTTCGCCTCCTCGTCCATTCTCTGGCGCATATGCGCGACGATTTCAAGACCAAGGTGCTGAGCTCTCTCGCTCTCGCCGTGGTGTTCGCCGATAAGGCACTTGAGCGTCTCGGCAAGACCGATAAAGCCGACCGTAAGCGAGCCGTGCTTTAACACCTCGCGCACTTCTTCGTTCCATGCGAGCTTCTCACTGTCGAGCCACACGCCCTGCCCCATAAGGAACGGGTAGTTGTATACGCGCTTGCGGCACTGTATCTCAAATCTCTCGAGGAGCTGATCGATGACGAGATTGATCTTGACGTCAAGATCCTCAAAGAAGCGCGAGACATCGCCTTTTGCCTTTATCGCAAGACGCGGGAGATTTATCGAGGTGAACGACAGATTGCCGCGTCCGTTGCATATTTCTCTTGTCGGGTCATATACGTTTCCGATGACCCTTGTGCGGCAGCCCATGTAGGCAATCTCCGTTTCCGGTCTTTTCGGATCGTAGTATTGGAGGTTGAACGGCGCGTCGATAAATGAGAAGTTCGGGAAAAGCCTCTTTGCGGAGCAGCGGCAGGCGAGCTTAAAGAGATCGTAGTTCGGCTCGCCGGGATTCAAGTTCACGCCGTCCTTCACGCGGAAGATCTGTATCGGGAAGATAGGCGTCTCGCCGTGACCAAGCCCCGCCTCGGTGGCGAGCATGATGTTCTTCATTACCATGCGCCCCTCGGGCGTCGTGTCCATGCCGTAGTTTATCGATGAAAACGGCGTTTGCGCGCCGGCGCGCGAGTGCATAGTGTTCAGATTATGGATAAATGCCTCCATCGCCTGATACGTTGCGCGGTCGGTCTCCTTCTCGGCGTAATGTATGGCCGTGCGGCGCAGCTTGTCGATATCGACCTCGTCACCATATTTTTCAAGGAGATATGGGAGCTCCGCCTCAAAATAAGCCTCGTTATTCTCAAGACTTGGGTACTCGCCTGTCTTTTCACGGATCTCTTCTATCATCGCCTTGATATCTTCCTCGGGGTCGTCTACCTCAAGCCACAGCATGAGCGCTTTCGCGAGATTCTGGCGGTACAAACGGATAAATGTTTTTTTAACGCCCTCAGCCATGCCGTAGTCAAAGTTTACTATGCTCTGCCCGCCGTGCTGATCGTTCTGGTTTGACTGTATTGCGATGCAGGCTAGAGCGGAATATGACGAGATGTCGTTCGGCTCGCGAAGCGTTCCGTGACCGGTGGAAAAACCGCCGCGGAAGAGCTTTATGATATCTATCTGCGTGCAGGTAGTCGTAAGCGTAAGAAAATCGAGGTCGTGAATATGGATGTCGCCGTCCTGATGTGCCTTCGCGTGGTCGGGATTGAGAACAAACATATTGTAAAACTGCTTTGCGCCCTCCGAGCCGTATTTAAGCATGACGCCCATAGCAGTGTCACCGTCGATATTGGCATTTTCGCGCTTGACGTCCGAGTCGCGCGCGTCGGCAAACGTTATTTCTTCATACGTCTGCATGAGGCGCGTACGCATCTCGCGGCGGCGGCTGCGCTCTGACCTGTAGAGGATATACGCCTTCGCCGTCGTAATATAGCCGTTATCCATAAGGACTTTTTCCACTATATCCTGTATATGCTCGACGTCAGGCAGAGAATTGCCCTCCATCTCCAGTATGGACTCGACCTGAGCAGCCAGACTGGCTGCGATATCCTCGCTGTTCGGTTTATACGTCGCCTCGAACGCCTTTGTTATCGCATTAGCGATTTTTGTGACATCGAACGGGACAGTGCGCCCGTCGCGCTTCTTGATACTGTTTATATCCATGGTGACCTCCTTATATGGGACACAATATATAGTGTTGTAACTTGTGTAAGTAAGAATAATAATACAATTTCTAGAGGGAGCTGTCAACAGAAAAGGGACAATTTTCAAAGATTTGTATACTTGAATAATAAACGGCGTCGAAAAACGTCGAAAAAGCGAAAATTGACATATTGACAGCAAAAGAGATATACTAACGAAAACAGGGCGTAAAAAAACGGCGGGCATCTGCCTGCCGCTTTTTAAGTATTTACAAGTTTGTCAGTCGGCATTCGGTACGTATCCGAGATAATCGAGAGATTCTTTTATGATTTGCGCGGTAAGAGATGCCGCCATGGTGCCGCCGCCTACGCCTGTACCTGTATCCTCGCTCGGAGTATCGAGTATGAACAATACTGCTATCTGTGGGTTATCAGCCGGCGCGAAGCCGCCGAACGATACAAGGTAATCCTTTTCCTCGCCGTCTTCTGATATTGTGCCTATTTTTTCGGACGTACCGGTTTTGCCGCCGATCTTATACCCCTCTATATAAGCTCTGTGACCGGTGGCGGAAGGCTCGCTGACTACCTCTTCAAGAAGCTGGCATACAAGCTCAGAGGTCTCGTTTGATATGACCTGCCGTACGACGGTATCCTCGTGCCGGTATACGGTCTCGCCGTTAGGGTCGGTTATCGTCTCCACAATATACGGCTCCATAAGATACCCGCCGTTTACGGAGGCGGACAGGGCGGTTATCATTTGTATCGGAGTGATGCCGAACGTCTGCCCCCAGGAGGCGACGGCAAGCTGCGAGAGGTTGTTCTTATCATAAAATACATCCTCGCTCCACCATATGTCGTTGCCCTCGCCGTTTAAATCTATACCCGTCTTGTCGAAGAATCCGAACGCCTCGCAGTATTTATAAAATGTCTCCGCGCCGATCTCGAGTCCAATGTTTGTAAACGCGATGTTGCACGACTGCTGCACGGCTTCAGAGAGGGACAGCCATCCGTGCCCGCTTCTGTTAGAGCAGTGAAGGTCTGTTTCACGACCCAAAACGCGCATCGAGCCGTTGCACTCGTACCAGTGGCTCTCGTCTGTAACGCCCTCTTCAAGCGCCATCGCGAGCGTTATCGTCTTGAATACAGAACCCGGCTCGTATGAATCGGCGAGAGCCTTGTTGCGCCACATTGTGTATCTAGCCTCGGCGATAGCGTTGTTCCGTTCTTCCTCATCTGCAATAAGAGAGATTTCAGCGAGAAGATCGTCGCTTATTTTCTGATAGTCGTTGGGGTCAAAATAGCCGTTGCTCGCCATGGCAAGTATTGCGCCGGAGTTTACGTCCTGAACGATGACGCAGCCGCCGTTTTCAACGTTGTAATCGATGACAGCCTGATTCAAGTAGCCCTCCGCTATTTTCTGTATGGTAGAATCTATTGTGAGCGTGAGATCATTGCCGTCGACGGCGCTGCTTTGAGCGTATGTAAGAGATGTGCCGTCGCGTGTAGTGATGTTTATGATGTTCCCGTCCGTACCCTGAAGGTAGTCGTTGTACTTGTATTCGATACCGGCGAGCCCGGTCCCCTCGTCGCCGACATAGCCCAAGACGTGGCAGGCAAGGCTGTTGTTTGGATAATATCTCGTAGAGCTTGTCTCAAAATGTATACCGTTTATCTTGTTTTCCGATTTGAATTGAGAGATAAGCTCCGCCGTGTCGGCGTCCACGCCCTTTTTGACCATCTCATACCATGATTCGGTATTTGTAAGCTGCTGGCGTATGCTGTCCGCGTCGACCTTGAGCAGCTCAGAGAGCTTCTGCGCTATAAGCTCGCCGTCGTTTTTGTCGCGGTTTATCTCGTGTGGGCTTATAAATACGTTGTACGTTGTCGCACTTATCGCGAGTATATTGCCGTTAGCGTCGTATATCGTGCCTCTGGAGGCGTATGCGGTTTCCTCGTGTATCTGCTGATCCGCAGCCTCCATGCCGAGCTCATCTCCCTGCACTATCTGAAGCTGATAGAGCTTTAAAAACATAATGAGGAATATGAGCACGCCGAAAATGCCGATAAGCAGCAGTATCCTGCCAAAGGTGGTGGAATCCGGTTTTAAAACGGAGTGTTTATGATTTTTTGCCATAGTATATTACCTTTATTCTGTCGCGTTTGATTTTACTGTTTCTATTGCAAGCTGAAGCTGCGAATCGTCCTCGTGTGAAAGCGTGGAGGTATAGAGGGCGAGATACTCCTCCTCTGAAACCTCAAGCGTTACGTCGGGCGTTATTCCTACGCCCTCAAGGCTTATTCCCGACGGGGTGTAATACGACATCGTAGAGAGTGAGAGGACCGATCCGTCGCTGAGCGTTATGGGCGACTGGGAATATCCCTTGCCGCTGGTGGGAACGCCGACGACGTCCGCATAGCCATATTCCTGAAGGACTGCTGCAAAATATTCTGCCGCGCTGTAGCTTGAGTCGTTTACCAAAACGGCGCACGGGATGTCGAGATGCTCCGCGTCAGACTCCGTTATCTCACGATCGCCGTTTTTATTGTCGGTCACGAATATCGTACATTCAGGCAGCAGGTAATCGAGCATATCGCACAGCTCCGATACCATTCCGCCGCCGTTAAAGCGCACGTCGAAGACCATATACCGGGCGCCCTGCTGCACAAGCGCGTCCATCTTTTCTATGAAGCTTTCAGCCGAGTTTTCGTTGAAATTAGATATTGCGACGTATCCGACGTCATCGATAAGCTCTGCCGAGACGGGGTCTATCTCTATCCTGCGGCGGGTCACAGTGTAATCCTCGGATTTTCCGGATGCGTCGGTGATTGTGAGGACGACAGAAGTGCCCTCGTCGCCTTTTATAAGCATGGTGGCGTCTGAAAGCTCCATGCCGATAAGGCTTGTGCCGTCCGCCGCCGTGACGTAGCCGCCGGAGACGATGCCTGCCTCCTCCGCGCCGCCGCCGGCTGATACCTCAGTTATAAGAAGACCTTTATCCTCAGTACGTTCGACAGTTATGCCGACGCCGACATAATTGTTATTAACATTTGTTTGATATGAGCTCAGCTCGTCAAGCGAGACGTAATATGACCATCGGTCGCCAAGAGATTCGATCATACCGTTTATGGCATAATCAGTCATTTTATCGGGATCGGCTTCGCCGACATATCTGCTTTCTATTATAGAAGCCGTTTCGACAAGCTTTGAGAACGCGCTGTTATCAGCTCTGAAATTTGAAAATACAGCGTAGAATATAGCGCACATACAGATGCAGACGGAAACGCCTGTTATGATCATAAGGGCAAATGCGGTTTTTACGTCTATTTTAGAGCTGAAAAAATTCTTAAGACCGCGCATCGTATTTACAACTCCCTTTCGTGGTAAAATGGAGAAAATGTGGTTTAACATACTGCCTGCGCCTGATAGCGAATGCTGCGACGCGATTACAAGTCATTATAGCACACAACGCGCAAAAAAAGAAGCAGTTTACATAAAAACAACGAAAAATTCAAATATGACAAGCAGTATTTTGAAATGGATATGCAGGAAATAGTTGAAATTTCTGCAGCAAAAAGCTAAAATTAAAGCAGATCAATGAAAGGAGCCGATATCATGAATGAGGTATTTGAATTTTTGAAAGAAGCCCATGTTTTTTATCTTGCAACAAGTGAGAACGGAAAGCCGCATGTAAGACCATTCGGCGCCCTTGCCGAGTTTGAGGGGAAGATGTACACTCAGACAGGGAAAATAAAAGACGTATATAAACAGATGAAGGCAAACCCGAAGGTGGAGCTGTGCTCGATGGGAAAAGACGGGTGGCTGCGCGTTGAGGCTGAGGCTATCGAGGATGACCGGCGCGAGGCTAGGACGGCTGTTTTAGATCAGTGCCCCAGCTTACGCAATATGTACAGCGAGGATGACGGCAACTGCACGGTCTTCTATTTCCAAAACGTGACGGCGACGTTTATGAAGCTGAACAAAGCGATAAAGACTGTAAAATTCTAAAAAGCATGGCGTAAAGAGGGAAAGCTATGCTTTCCTATTATACGGAAAATTCCCGCGGTGCTTTATAAAGCGCCGCGGGAATTTTTGATTTTACATGTATCGGTCAGCGCCGCCGCAATTGCGGAATATCCGCCGGCAAGTACGCCTATACTTATGCGCGCTCGATATGCACGCCGCGAAAAAAGTCTGCGGGCAGATCAAAGAGACGTCGTTCTATACCGCCATGCGTTTCGCCGCGGTGATAAGCTCTTTTTCTCGATGCTGCTCTGTATAAATTGTATGAACTTTGCCGTATCGGCGTATATTCTCGCGCTTTTGCTGACGACCAGTCCCACAGGGACAGGCTTCAGATTTTTTACCGGTATCTTGACTATATTGGGCTGGCTTGCAACAACTTCCGCTGGCAGGAAACCTGCGGCGAGATCGCGGTTTATATATTCGATCATCGTATATACCTGAGTCGTCTGCAAAATGACGTTCGGCTTTATACCGGCGTCCTCGAACAAATGCCACAGCCCCTTGCCTGTGCGGTAATTTGGGGACAGGCTGACAAGTTTTTGCTGTCCTATAGTCTCGACGTCTATCTCTTCATATTTTGCAAGAGGGTTGTTCTTGTTGACGCAGAAGAAGTTTTTTGTTTGATATATATTGTATATATTGAAATTGTTGGGATTAAAGGAGTTCGTGTTTGTAATACCGATGTCTATAACGCCTTTTTTAATACAGTCAAATATGCCGGTGTCAATAAGCTCATGTATTTCAAACTCGATCTCAGGGTGGACGGCATGGAAATCGTCTATGATCTGAGGAAGGATCGCACTGCTTGCATACGGAGATATGCCCAGCTTTATGTTGTTGCGGGCGTTTCCGAGAGACTGCATCATATCTTTCAGATCGCAGAACTCTTCAATAAACGGCGTGATCTTTGTCAGAAAATATTGCCCCTCTTTTGTAAGTATAAGGCGCTTGCTCTTGCGGCTGAACAGGTCGACGCCAAACTCGTCCTCCAAATCTCTTATGGAGTTTGAAAGTGCCGGCTGAGATACGTTGAGTGAATACGCGGCTTGTGTCACACTTTCCTTAAGACAAACCGTCTGGAAATAAATCAGTTGAGTAATTGTCATTTCAGCAGACCTCCTATCTCCGGATGTTCATGTACCCAATCCTGCACAAAGGCTATAAAGTTGGCTGTATCCGCGTAAACGTGATCGCTTTTCTGCGAAATAAGCCCTAGCTCAAAGGGGGGGATCTCTTTAACGTATATCGGCACGATGTCGTCATATAATTGGATATGCTCCTTGCATAAGAAAGCGCCGACGCCACCGTTGCGGACGTATTCCACAACAGCTGAATACTGATATGTTGTGACCTCTATATTCGGCTTAAGACCTGCGTTTTTAAACGCGGAACTTATCCCGCCTGTGTCAAGCATGCGGTCGGCTATTGTGACGATAGGGTGATCTGCGATATCCTTAAGATCAAGCTCGGTATATTTTGCAAGAGGGTCGTCTTTGCATACGCAAAAGTAGAGTGGGATAGAATAGAGCTTCTGCACTTCAAACTGCTCTTCTTTTATGGACGGAAGGTTTACTATACCGACGTCAAGAAAACCGCTTGCAACAGCTTCAGCAATCTGGTAAGATGACCCCTCCTTCGTCTCAAAAACAGCGTCAGGATGCTTGTTGTGAAAATCTGTGATGAGGCGGGGAGCGATAATGGTGCTCGTAAATGTCTGCATACCGATTCTTATATTGTTTCTTGTGTTAGAGAGGGATCTCATATCCATAAGGATCTCATGATAATTGTCGAGAATGGGCAAAACGCGCGACAGGAAATATTCGCCCGTTTTAGTTAGAACAAGACGTTTGCTTCGGCGGGTGAAGAGATTCAGTCCAAACTCGTCCTCCAAATCTCTTATAGAGTTTGAGAGTGCCGGCTGAGACACATTTAAACTTCTGGCGGCGTTTGTGACGCTGTCATGCTGGCAAATCGCTTGGAAATAAATAAGCTGCGTAATGGTCATTTTCCCGACCTCCTTATAAAAATAGGCAGAGAGCCGAAATTACTTTTTATTATTATAATGGCTCTTTGATAATTTTTCAATATAAAACCTGATATTTTGTCATACAAAATTTTATTTTTGGAAAAGCGGTTGTAAAATACCGAAAAATGTAGGAATCAAGCCGTATTTTGAATTATTTATAAGGCGATTTTACAATAATACGGATGTGCGCGGAAGACGCTGGGGGCGATATATAACGCTGTGGCGCAGCCAACGTAAAAAGAGCGTGCGGACAGACGCGCATGAATGTAAATTTCTCAGATTATGCGCGTCATACGATGAGCAGATAGGTGAAAAGGCAGCAATAAAAAACAAGGCAAGCTATGTTAATAATCCAGAAATATGATTTTCTGGTTTTGTGGCGAAAAACACGCATGGCAGCAAGCGCGCCAGCCGCGCCGCCCATAACGCTGAGTCCCAGAAGCAGCGACTCATCTAACCGCTTTTTATGCCGAATAGCTTTTCGCTTGTCGGCGCCGTATGCGGCAAATGCCGCTGCGCTCATAACGGCGATGAAAATAATATAAAACGTCATAAAAATCAGCTCGCTGACATGATTAGTAAGTATTTATACTACTATAATACATGCGGGAGATGATGTCCACAAAAAAGCTTGCGCGGAGACATGTCCCCGCGCAAGCATGATGAACGTAAAATTTTACCGTTATGGCTGTGCCGGCAGATAAGTCAGCGGATCCACGCTCTCGCCGTTGAGCGTTGCCGAGAGGTGTATGTGCGACTGCTCGTTTATCTCTCCGATAGCTGTGCTGCCGACGGAGCCGATGACCTCTCCGACCGTTACGCTGTCGCCGGCCGCAACGGTGGGAAGAGCGGCGAGATTTGAGTATACGCTTTTAAGACCGTTGCCGTGATCTATTACTACGGTGGTGCCGTACAGGTCGTCGTCATATACGCTTTCGACCGTGCCGCCTGATATGGCGAGCACAGTAGCGCCCTTTTCCGCAGCGATATCCACGCCGTCGTGCGTTCTCCAGTCTGCCATCGTTATATTATAGACAAGCGTATCAAGAGAATGAGCTGTCAAGACCTCGCCAACGACCGGCCAGACGTATATGGCGTCTTCAGCCGATACCGGCGTTGTGGTATCGCCTTCGTTTACAGCCGGATCATCTGCCTCAGCCGTTGCGGGAGGCTCGGCTGAAGTGTTCGTATCGGAAGGAGGTTCTGTACTGCTTTCAGAACTCTCTGAGGAGTTGCCGCTTGTATTTGCCGTCTCGTTGCTGTCAGAGGAGCTGTTTTTCTCCGGCGTTTTACTGTCTTCATCAGAGGAGCTGTTGCCGGAGGAGGAGATATCCGGGGTCGAATACATGACATCGGTGTTTACAGTGTCTACGTCGTCGTTTCCGGTGAAAAGGATAGCCCATGAGGTGACGCCGATGACGGCGACGCACAGGAACAGGGCTATGTAAAAGCCCTTTCCGGCGACGAAACTGTCTAATCGCTGTGAAAACTTACTTTTTTTCATAGTTCTGATCATACCTTTCTGCTGCGCTTGATTTTTAAAAATATCGCGCTTTGCCGCGCGTTAACAAGAGGGTTTGCTAGTATCATGCCCTCTAGAGAGAAAAATATACAAAATATCAATAATTTTCTAAAAAAAGCGCGCGGACTTGTAAGGAAAATGGTACAATAGACGTATGATAACGGCATGCCTTTACAAAACAGCGCCTTGACATATTTTCAGATGAAGGCGCCTATTGTGAATACCGGGTGGAAAATACGGCGTACCGTGCCATTTTGCCGAAAGCAGAGTGATTCGATATGATAAACCGCTATAGAGGCGGACGCGGAACGGGAAAGCTGGTGACATAGTGAGATATTACGCAGGAATAGACCTCGGCGGGACGAATATCGCCGCCGGAATAGTCGATGAATCGGGGAAAATAATCGGGAAATACAGTGCGCCCACCGGGGCGGACCGAGGATATGGCGCAGTTTTGCACTCAATGGTGGATGCGGTGAGTTTTGCCGCGTCGTCGTCCGGGATAAATATGGGCTCCATCGACTCAGTAGGGATCGGTGTCCCCGGCGCCGTGTCGTGCGACGGGAAAAGCGTAATAACAGCGCCGAATCTCGGCTGGGAAAACGTGCCGCTCGCGCCGGAGCTTGAAGCGCTGTGCGAAAAAACAGTGATGCTCGGCAACGACGCGGATTGCGCCGTGCTTGCCGAAATGTTATGCGGCGCCGCTATCGGCAGAAAAAGCGCCGTAATGCTCACTCTTGGCACCGGCGTCGGTGGCGGCGTTATCATAGACGGCAGAATTTTTTCCGGCTGCAGCCCAGGCGGGATAGAGCCGGGGCATATGACGCTTGTCCATGGCGGGGAGCTGTGTTCCTGCGGAAATCGCGGCTGCGTTGAGACGTACGCGTCTGCCTCGGCGCTTATACGGCAGACGAGACGCGCAATGTCAGAGCACCCCGATTCGCTTATGTGGAAGTATAGTCGTGATTTGGATAAGGTGGACGGTAAAACGGCGTTTGAAGCCGCTAAAGCCGGCGATAAATGGGCAAAATGCGTAATAAAGAAATATATGTCGTATGTCTCATCTGCGCTCAGCGGGCTTGTAAACATATTCAGACCTGAGGTGTTGATAATCGGAGGAGGTGTAGCCGGACAGGGAAATGATTTTATAAAGCCGTTGAACGAGGCGGTAAAAAGCAAATGCTACGCGAACAAATTTATAAAACCGCCGGAAACTGTAGTTGCGGCTTTGGGTAATGACGCCGGTATAATCGGCGCCGCAATGCTGTGTATGCAGAAAAAGGATATAGCGTAAAAAATCACGATATCCACAATATAGGTATGGCGTTTTCCTTATTCTTTATTAAAGGAAGCCGTAAAACGCGCCGATCGATCTCAGCTTCGCCGCCGCTGGAGATTTTTATACCTATTTGTGAGACGCTTTAGCGGCAGAAAGGAGACTGAAATGAAACTTGAGTTAAATATCAAAAATACGGAAAAGTATATATCGGGGAGCGAGCTTGAAGCGCTTTTGGAAGAAGGGAGAGCGGCGCTTGAGACGCTTTGTGCAAAAACGGGTAAGGGAAATGATTTTCTCGGCTGGCTCGAGCTTGACAATCCCGATAAAAATGAGATGGACGGCATAAAAAAAGCAGCCAAGAAAATAATGTCGGATTCTGATGCGCTTGTTGTCATCGGCATAGGCGGTTCGTATCTCGGGGCAAAGGCCGCGCTCGATTTTATAAAATCGCCGAATTACAATAATATAGAGAAGAACACGCCCGACATATATTTTGTAGGCAACGGCTTTTCAGCCGACAGTATCGCGCAGACGCTCTCTATGATAGGCGACCGCGATTTCTCAATAAATGTCATATCAAAATCAGGCACTACGACTGAGCCTGCCGTCGCTTTCCGCATATTCCGGGAGAAGCTCGAGAAAAAATACGGAAGGGAAGAGGCGGCAAAGAGGATATACGCGACCACCGATAAGGCGAAGGGCGCGCTTAAATCGCTTGCCGATAAAGAGGGGTATGAGACGTTCGTAATACCGGACGACGTCGGCGGAAGATTCTCCGTGTTCACGCCTGTCGGCTATCTCCCGCTTGCGGTGGCGGGCGTCGATATAGACGAGCTTGTCGCAGGTATAAAAAGCGCGTACGTCGCCTGCAAAACTCCGAACGCGGAAAATCCCGCAATGAAATACGCCGCCGTCAGGAACGGGCTTTACCGAGCGGGCAGGTCGGTCGAGATATTTGCCGATTTCGAGCCGGCGCTCCGCTTTACGGCTGAGTGGTGGAAGCAGCTCTACGGCGAGAGCGAGGGCAAAGAGGGGAAAGGTATATTCCCCGCAAGCGTCGACTTCACGGCGGACCTGCACTCTATGGGGCAGTATATCCAACAGGGAACGCGCTTGATGTTCGAGACTTTTATAAAGGTCGAAAACGGTGAAGCCGAAATAAAGGTGCCGTACGATGAGGATAACGGGGATGGGCTCAACTATCTCGCCGGGCGCGATGTGACGTGGATAAACCACAAGGCGATGGAGGCGACGATGCAGGCGCATTTAAACGGCGACGTGCCGAATATGCTGATAACCGTTCCGGATCGCAGTGCGCGTTCATTCGGCGAGCTCGCATCGTTTTTCGAGGTCGCGTGCGGCATATCGGGGTATATGCTCGGCGTGAATCCATTTGACCAGCCGGGCGTTGAGGATTACAAAAAGCTGATGTTCATCCTGCTCGGAAAACCGGGGTATAATTAATGAATCTATAATAATTTTGCGCCCTTCACGGGCGCATTTTTTATCGTGGGGAAAACGCGGTGCAGATTTTTTGGGGCGAATGTTGTCTTGTTTTTTCGGCATAGTTCGACATGAATTGTGATAAAATTATCTCAATAATTATTACGGAAAGGGGCTTGACGGGATGATCGCGGCAGGGTACGCTTTAGCAAGCAAGCACATGTCTGCGTCTATTTTCATGCTCTGACTGTAAAGGAAGTGAATACGGAAGGCGCACTGCGCCCGTTTTAAGACGGGTGCAGTGCGCCTTTTTGTGTGTTTTGCCCGAATAACTAAAAAATGATTGAAAGGATGAGAGAAGATGAAAATCAAGCGATTGTTAGGTGTACTCTTATGTATGCTGCTTTGTATGGGGTTGATGTCGACAATGGCGTTTGCGGCGGATGACCCTGTGATTACAAATCTTACTGCGACCCGCGACAGCGAAACGACGGCTACCATCTGCGGTTACAAAAAGGCGGCGGTAGAGATACCGGCGACAGGCGATTCCGAAGAGCCTGACACCGACGACAGTGCGAACATCGCCGTATGGGCTCTCCTGTGCGGAGTTTCGGCAATCGGAGCTTATGTGACAACCCGCGCGAGAAAAGAGAAAACCAAATAATAAACGGGATTTAAGCGCCGCGGATCAACCCGCGGCGTATTTTTATTTTCCCGCGAATTGATGCTGTTTTCGTGCATAAAAACGTGTGTTTTTTTCATTTATAACGTGGGCACATAAAGCGCTGTTTTCTTGAAAAAGGGAAAAATCATGAAGCGATAATAAAGTCACGATTTTTTGTCGCTTTTATAAAGATTTTACTTGAATTTATCCTATATGGATGATACAATTTTTTCTGCTATGCAAATTGCGGCGCAGTTTTCTCATTATGCGCCGCGTATATATAAAATTTTTGCGCCGCGCGCCGGTTTTACGCCTGCTTTCCAGATGGCAGTAAGTGGAAACGCGGGAGTTGCGCCGCGTGGTGATTTAAGCAAGCATGAGCAAAGCGTACACAGAGAGGAGAACAATTTAATGAAACAAGAGTATACCAGCACCGCCCAGGAGCTGCTTGACTCACTAGGGACAAGTCTCTCGGGGCTGACCAGCGCTGAAGCTGCCGCGCGCAGGGAAAAGTACGGACCGAATAAGCTGAAGGACGCAGAAAAGCCGACGCTTTTGCAGCGCTTCCTTGAACAGCTGAAAGACCCGATGCTTATCATCCTTATGTGCGCCGCCGCCGTTTCCGCCGTGACGAGCATTATGTCCGGCGAAAGCCTGACGGAAGTCATCATAATCCTCGCCGTCGTCCTGTTAAACGCCATACTCGGCGTTGTTCAGGAGAGCAAGGCGGAGGCCGCGATCGAAGCGCTTCAGACAATGACGGCCGCGACGTGCCGGGTAATGCGCGACGGGCAACAGAAGACGCTCCACAGCGACGAGCTTGTCCCGGGCGACATAGTCATCCTGGAGGCCGGCGACAGCGTCCCGGCGGACGGCAGGATCTTGGAGAGTGCAAGCCTTAAAATCGAGGAGGCTGCCCTCACGGGAGAGAGCGTCCCTGTAGACAAGGTGGTAGAAGTACTGGGTCTTGCTAACGGACAGGACGATATACCGCTCGGCGACAGGAAGAACATGTGCTATATGGGCTCGACCGTCGTCTACGGACGCGGACGCGCGCTTATCACCCGCACAGGTATGGACACTGAGATGGGCAAGATCGCGGGTGCGCTTGCAAACACCGAGGAAGAGCAGACCCCGCTCCAGCGCAGGCTGAACGAGCTGGGCAAGACACTTTCGAAGCTTGTTCTCGGCATATGCGTTTTCATATTCGTTTTCGACCTTGTAGTTGCAAACGACTACTCGCTTGACAGCGTTCTTTCGACCTTCATGGTCGCAGTATCGCTCGCCGTAGCCGCGATACCTGAGGGACTTGCGACCGTCGTCACCGTCGTGCTCTCTATCGGCGTTACGAATATGTCGCATAGAAACGCCGTTATCCGCCGCCTTACCGCGGTCGAGACGCTCGGATGTACGCAGGTAATATGCTCCGATAAAACGGGAACGCTTACCCTTAATAAAATGACCGTCGTCGAACACACGGGCGACACCGCCACACTCGCCACTGCCATGGCGCTGTGCAGCGACGCTATATTAAACGCAGAGGGCAAAGCAGAGGGCGAGCCGACAGAGGCTGCACTCGTCGCATTTGCCGCGGCAGAGGGACTGCCGAAACCCTCGCTTGAAGAGAAATATCCGCGCGTGGACGAGGCTCCGTGCGATTCCGGACGTAAGATGATGAGCACGATACACGCCGTCGGCGACGCGTTCGTACAGTATACAAAGGGCGCGCCGGACGAGATTTTGAAGCGCTGCACGTCGTATCTTGACGGCAGCGAGATAAAGCCGATGACGGACGCGATGCGTGAGAAAATACTCGCCGATAACAAGGCGATGGCAGACAAGGCGCTGCGCGTTCTCGCAGCGGCACAGCGCCATTGGAGCGCGCGCCCCGAGAGCAATAAGCCCGATTTCCTCGAGCAGGATCTCTGCTTTATCGGTCTTACCGGAATGATCGACCCGATCCGTCCGGAAGTTAAGGACGCTATAAACGAGTGCCGTGAAGCCGGCATCCGCCCGATAATGATAACGGGCGACCATAAGGATACCGCCGTCGCCATTGCGCGCGACCTCGGCATAATCGAGTCGGCTGACGAGGCCATAACAGGCTCGGAGCTCGACAGCATTCCCGACGATCAGATCGGCGAATTTGTAAAGCGTTACAGCGTATACGCCCGCGTCCAACCTGAGCATAAGGTGCGTATAGTAAACGCTTGGAAGAGCAACAACTGCATCACCGCGATGACGGGCGACGGCGTAAACGACGCCCCGTCCATCAAAGCAGCCGATATAGGCGTCGGCATGGGCATCACCGGCACGGACGTTACGAAAAATGTCGCCGACATGGTTCTTGCTGACGACAACTTCGCAACGATAGTAAATGCCGTCGATGAAGGACGCCGCATTTACGATAATATCCGCAAAGCCATCCAGTTCCTGCTCGGCTCTAACATGAGCGAAGTCCTCGGCGTATTCACGGCGACGCTTTTGGGCTTTACGCTGTTAAATCCTGTACACCTGCTGTTTATCAACCTGATCACGGACTGTTTCCCGGCTCTCGCTCTCGGTATGGAGCCGGCTGAGCCGAATACGATGCACCGCCCGCCGCGTAAATCGACAGACGGTATCTTCGCCGGCGGTCTTGGATTTGACGCCGCATATCAGGGCGTTTTAGTCACGATAATCACGCTCGCGTCGTACATCATCGGTCACTGCATCGAAGTCGGTCAATTCTCGATGCCGCAGGGCATTTCCGACGACGGCATGACGATGGCGTTCCTCACGATGAGCATGTGCGAGATATTCCACAGCTTCAACATGCGCAGCCAGCGCGGCAGTATCTTCTCGCTGCACAGCCATAACAAGATACTCTGGGCGGCAATGCTGGGAAGCCTTGCCCTGACGACCGTAGTGCTTGAAGTTCCCGCTATCGCCGCCGCTTTCGGATTCACTCCGATCGACTGGAACGAGTACCTTATCGCACTCGGTCTCTCGATCCTGGTTATCCCGATAGTCGAGATAGTCAAGGCGATACAGCGCGCAGTATCAAAGTCACGTGCATAGGATATCCGTTAAGGACAATAGCGGTTTATGAGAATTATCAGGGAAGACATGTGTCTTCCCTGATTTTTTATCGCCGGGAGATAGCGCCTTCATTACACGAAAATGCAATAAAAAAGATATCGCCTTTTGGCGGGAAAGGTATTGCGCTTCCAATGAAAAGAGGATTATAATGAAAAAGTTGTAATTAACAAAGGAGGCGCAGGTATGAAAAAATACCGAGAAATAGCCGGTCTGTTTTTACAGTTTTTGAAATTCGGCTGCTTTACGTTCGGCGGAGGATGGAGTATAGTTGCTCAGATGCAGAAGCTCTACGTTGAGGATAAAAAGACGATAACGGGTCAGGAGCTTATCGATCTGACAAGCGTCGGGCGCAGTCTGCCCGGCACGATGATAGGAAATGTGGCATATCTGTACGGATACCATGTTGCAGGTATTTTGGGCGGTATAGCGTGTGTGGTCGCTATGGTGACGCCGCCGCTTATGATTTTGTCTATCATTACATATGCATATTCCGCATTCCGCGACAACCAGTGGGTCATGGCGGCGATGATGGGAGTGAGAGCCGCCGTTGTGCCGATAATAGCAAGCGCCGTGGCTGCCATGGTGAAAAGCGCGTATAAGTACCCGCCGTGCATCGTGGTGACAATTATCACATTTTCGCTGTATCTGTTTTTGAACGTAAACAGCGTGTGGCTCGTCATTGTAGGCGTAGTGCTCGGTCTTTTGATAAGCGAGTATTACGAGAGAAAGGATGGTGGCGGAAATGGTGCTGCTTAAGCTTTTTTGGAGTTTTCTGAAAATTGGTTTTACAAGCTTCGGCGGTCTTTCGATGATCCCACTCATAACGAGCGAGGTGACTCAAAACGGATGGATGACCGTTTCGGAGGTATCCGATATCGTCGCCATAGCGGAGATGACGCCCGGTCCCCTCGGGCTTAACAGCGCGACGTTTGCCGGTATAAAGGCGGCAGGTATACCGGGAGCTATAGCGGCTAATCTCGGCGTTCTCATGCCGACGTTTACGCTGTGCGCCGTTGCCGCCATTTTCTTTGAAAAATTCAAGCAGAGCAGTCTGATGCAGAAGATAATGACGGGCGTCCGTCCCGCCTGTGTGGGGCTTATCGCCGGCGTTATAACGTCGCTCAGCCTTACAAACTATGTTATAGATTCGTCGGTCAATATCCCGGCGATAGGGATAGGGCTTTTAGACCTTGCACTCCTTTTAAAGTGGAAGGTGAGCATTCCGAAAGTTATTTTCTTAAGCGCCGGACTGGGGATAGTATTTTTCGGCGTTCTGGCGTAAAAGACGCCGCGTTATGCGCGCAACCTCTTTGAACTTTTCCGGTGAGGACAGAGACCACATAAAATAACTTCAAAAACGCC
>CALWWO010000068.1 GCA_944385265.1 uncultured Oscillospiraceae bacterium | reverse complement strand
CCGGGCGGAGAGTACAGGAGAAAGAGTGACGGAACCTGCGTGACGTGCGTTATGGAGGGGACAAGACCTATTTTGTCAGAGCTTCAGGCTCTGCTTGCACCCAGCGGAGCAAACTCTGCAAGGCGCGCGTTTAACGGTATAGACGTCAATAGAGCCATGATGTTATTAGCAGTGCTTGAAAAGATAGGCGGACTTAGGATATCGGGCTGCGACGTTTATATAAACGTTGTAGGCGGGCTATATGTAGACGAGCCTGCTGCCGATCTTGCTACAGCGCTTGCAATCGCCTCCAGCTATAGGGACAAGCCCATTGATTACGATTTCGTCGCTATTGGTGAAATCGGTCTTACCGGCGAACTGAGACCTGTTATGGAGTTAAGCCAGAGACTTACTGAAATTTCCAGACTCGGCTTTAAAAAGGTGATGATACCTTATAACACTCAAAAAACATATTCCATACCGGGCAATATGGAAATTATAAAGGTGCGCACAGTCAAAGATGCTCTTCGCATTATGTTCCGTTAGCAAAGTGTAGGTGGGTAAAGGGAACTTATCCGCCATATAGAGTATCGTCAGCGGACACGCCTAATTGAACAAAATAAAAATTTTGTTCAATTAGGGGGAGGTTGACTTCGCGCAAAATACATTATATATTAAAGAATATAATATTTTGTTCAATTAAAGGCGGCTTTTTATGAAATACGAATCTGACACCCCGGATATCATACGGAATTTCTTAACTTATCACGAGACGATCAGAGGTCATTCTCAAAAAACTGTTGATGAGTATTATTTCGATCTGCGAACGTTTTTCCGTTTCCTAAAGGTTTCGCGCGGATTAGTTCCTAAAAATTCTGATTTCAATTCAATCACTATTAGAGACGTTGATGTCGATATGATCAAATCTGTCACGCTTGCTGACGTATATGATTTTCTATCATATCTGTCGCGTGAGCGTATTGTTGAACATAATGGGAAAATTATCAGCAGCGGATTAAATGCAAATTCCAGAGCTCGTAAAATCGCCACATTAAGGTCATTTTATAAATATCTATCGTCAAAAGTCGATCTTATAGACGAGAATCCGCTCGAGGATCTTGATTCTCCAAAAGTATTGAAATCTCTTCCCAGATTTTTAAGCCTTGAAGAAAGCAAGCGCCTTTTAAGTTCCGTTGAAGGCAAAAATGCCGTGCGCGATTATTGTATTTTGACACTATTTTTGAATTGCGGATTGCGTATATCCGAGGTTGTAAATTTAAATATCTCCGATTATAAATCGGATCATTTGACTATACTTGGTAAAGGCAACAAAGAGCGTATCGTTTATTTAAATGATAGCTGTATAGCGGCACTTGATGAGTATATGAAAATACGAAATGCTACTGCAACAGCAGAAAAACGCGCTTTATTTTTGTCGTCCAGAAAAACTCGAATAACGAAATCAACAGTACATAGCTTGGTAAAAAAGCATTTGGCTGCCGCCGGGATAGATGCGAATAAGTATTCCGCGCATAAGCTCCGTCATACGGCGGCGACATTAATGCTCCACAACGGCGTGGACGTTCGTACGTTACAGGAGCTTCTCGGGCACGAACATCTGAATACCACTCAAATATATACCCATGTTGAAAACGAGTGGCTGCGCGAAGCGGCTCACCTCTCCCCTCTCGCTGATTTTGATAAAACGCCCAAATCTGATAGCGTCGGCAATAAAGATCGATAGATATTTTGAAAAAAGCTGCATCCGCCTAAAATCGACAGATGCAGCTTCTTATATTTAAAAAAGGTTATTTCTCAACCGAAACTTTAAAATGCTTTACCATCGCAGCCAAGAACGTTTACTATCTTGTTTTTAACAAGTTCTCTGATATTATCTCTACCCGGGGTGAGATACTGACGAGGATCAAAATGCTCGGGATGCTGATTCATGTGCTCCCTTATACCGGCAGTCATAGCCAGTCTGAGGTCAGAATCTATATTGATCCTGCATACAGCCCTCTTTCCGGCCTGACGTAACATGCTTTCCTGTATTCCGATAGCGTCCGGCATGTTACCTCCGTTTTCGTTGATTATTTTAACAAGCTCCGGGATTACAGAGGACGCCCCGTGGAGCACTATCGGGAAGCCCGGCAGACGTTTTGCTACCTCTTCAAGTATGTCGAATCTGAGCTGCGGTTTCTGACCCGGTTTAAATTTATAAGCGCCGTGGCTCGTTCCTATTGCTATTGCTAAAGAGTCCACGCCGGTACGGGATACGAATTCCTCTACCTCTTCAGGGCGAGTATAGGACGAATCTTCATCAGATACGTTTACATCATCTTCAACTCCGGCAAGTCTGCCGAGCTCGCCTTCGACCACTACTCCTCTATCATGGGCATATTTTACGACTTCACTTGTAATCTTAATGTTTTCTTCAAACGAATGCGACGAGCCGTCGATCATGACCGAGGTAAATCCGCCGTCTATACAGGATTTGCAAATATCAAAATTTTCACCGTGATCCAAATGCACGCAAATCGGAAGCCCGGTATCCTCGACTGCCGCTTCGATAAGCTTCATAAGATATACGTGCTTAGCGTATTTTCTCGCACCGGCTGAGACCTGAAGGATCAGCGGAGCGTTGACTTCCTTTGCCGCCTCCGTTATCCCCTGTATGATCTCCATATTATTTACATTAAAGGCACCTATTGCGTACCCGCCCTCATAAGCCTTTTTAAACATTTCGGTTGACGTTACTATTGCCATAAATATATCACTCCTTCAAGAATAAGTACTATCATTGTATCATATTGTGTCTTGATTACAAGTAAAAATTTCCTTTTATTATTTACTTCTACCATCTTAAATGTTATTATTTTTTTGACTAAATATTAGTTACGGAGGCTTAATAAAATGAAAGAGAAATTAAAAGGGGCATGTATATTTGCTCAATCAGGCGGTCCGACTGCCGTCATCAACTCAAGCGCATACGGCGCTATCAAAACCGCGCTTGAAGCGGCGGAGATCACCAATGTCTACGGAGCCGCAAATGGTATACTGGGAGTACTGAACGATAAGCTGTACGATATGAGCAAGGAAGATCCCCGGGAATTGGAGCTTTTACTTCAAACACCCTCATCAGAGCTGGGGTCGTGCCGCTACAAAATGGCAGATCCCGATGTGAAAGACGATGATTATCACAGGATCTTGGAAATTTTCAAAAAATATGACGTCCGATATTTTTTCTACAACGGCGGCAATGATTCCATGGATACATGTAACAAAGTCAGCCGTTTTATGGAAAAAGCAGGCTATGAATGTCGTATAATCGGTGTTCCAAAAACGATAGACAATGATCTTTTCGGAACAGATCACTGTCCCGGTTTCGGCAGTGCCGCTAAATATATTGCCACTTCTGTCGCCGAAGTATACAAGGACGCACACGTCTATAATACAGGCATGATAACGATTTTTGAAATCATGGGCAGAAACGCCGGATGGCTCACCGCCTCTGCGGCGCTTGCCGGGACCATAGGATGCGGTCCCGATCTTATTTATTTGCCGGAAGTCGATTTCGACATGGATAAATTTCTTGAAGAGGTCTCCGAAATATATAACCGCAACGGAAACGTCATTGTAGCTGTATCAGAAGGAATACATTATTCTGACGGACAATTTGTATCCGAGGCTAAAGTATCAGCCACCGACGGCTTTGGTCACGCTCAGCTTGGCGGGCTTGCTGCTATACTCGCAAACGCCGTTAAGACAAAAACAGGCGCAAAAGTCCGCGGCATCGAATTGAGCTTACTGCAAAGATGCGCTTCGCACGCAGCGTCAAAGGTGGATGTTGACGAAGCGTTCCTTGCCGGCAAGGTAGCGGTTGAGAGTGCTGTAAACGGCGATACCGGCAAGATGGTGGCGTTTAAACGTACATATTCTAATGGTAACTACATATGCAATACTGAACTTATCCCTCTTATAGACGTCGCAAACTTTGAAAAGAAAATA
>CALWWO010000067.1 GCA_944385265.1 uncultured Oscillospiraceae bacterium | reverse complement strand
AAAGAGGAAAACACGATGATCGCCTGTTGTTCCGACGGAACAAGGCCGGTAATATTCAGGATCGAGCGCATCGACGAGGAATAATACACCGTCAAAATGCGGACGAGGAAAAACAGAGGGGCTTAAGACGAGACAGGGCGCGGGACGGGGCTAAAACCCGTCCGGCGAGAGACTGTTTGGGGGGTCTGTAATGGTCGTACTTATAACGGGCGCTTCTCATACGGGAAAGACGCTTTTGGCGCAGAAGCTTTTGGAGAGGTACGGGTATCCGTATCTCTCGCTTGATCTTTTGAAAATGGGACTTATTCGCAGCGGAAATACGGCGCTCACGCCGGAGGACGACGATGAACTTACGGCGTTTCTGTGGCCGATCGTCCGCGAGATCATAAAGACGGCAGTCGAAAACGGACAGAACCTTGTCATCGAGGGATGTTACATCCCTTTTAGATGGAGAGATGACTTTGACGAAGAGTATCTGCGCGAAATTCGCTTTTACTGCCTTGTTATGAGCAGAAGCTATATTGAGCAGCATTTTGACGATATAAAAAAATACGCGGACACGATAGAGCTCAGGCTTGATGACTCGTACTGCACGATGGCATCGGTACTTGCGGACAACGCGCATTATCTTGAGATGTGCAGAAAGCACGGACTTGATTACATTTTGATCGACGGCCGTTACCGGATTAATATAGACTTATAAAAACAAAACTTGGGCGGAATTTAGCTAAACGACAGCGGAAAAGCCCGGGAGGTGAAATATGAATACGCCGGTTCTTGAAACTGAGAGACTTATTCTGAGGAGCTTCACCGAAAATGATATGGATGCCATATTTGAGCTTTTCGGCGACGAAGAGATGAACACGTTTTTGCCGTGGTTTCCGCTGAAAACAGTGGCGGAGGCGATGGTTTTCTATGAAAGCCGCTTTAAGGGCCAATACGGCAAAAAGTGCGCGTACAGCTACGCAATATGCCTTAAAAATGATGACTATCCTATCGGATATATAAACGTCGGTCCAGACGACAGCCGCGATCTCGGATATGGGCTCGCCAGAAGATTCCGGCATAAGGGAATCGCTACAGAGGCGGGCAAAGCCGTTGTTGAACGCTTAAAAAAAGACGGAGTTTCGTATATTACGGCTACGCACGATATAAAAAACCCGAAAAGCGGCGAGGTGATGAAGCGGCTGGGCATGGAGTACAAGTATTCATACGAGGAACGATGGCAGCCGAAAAATTTTTTAGTCACATTTAGAATGTACCAGCTAAACCTTGACGGGAACAGCGGCAGAGTTTACAAAAAATACTGGGACGACTCCGCGGTCCGTTTTATAGAACGAGATATATAAGATCTGACCTGTTTAGCGGATGGCAGCGCAGCTTTATACGGAAAAAGCGCCCCGGCAAAACGCACATCGCGTTTTGCCGGGGCTTTTATCTAAATACCGGCCGATAAGTAAGCCTTTTAATTGGAGGAAGAAGGCCTCTTAATCCTCACCGAGGAATTCATCCTGGAGAGCATCATAGCCATGCTCGCCGGTGCGGATCTTGACGACGTCTTCTACATCATAGATGAAGATCTTGCCGTCGCCGTAGTTGCCGGTATAAAGCGTATCCTGAACAGTCTTGACCATGATGTCGACCGGTATCTTGGAGATAACGATATCGATCTGGACCTTGGGCAGCAGGCGTGAGACGACCGGGCTTCCTCTGAAGTAGAGGTCGTGCCCCTTCTGCGCGCCGTAGCCGAACACGTTCGTTACCGTTATGCCGGTGACACCGAGCTTATCAAGCGATTCCTGTAACTGTGAGAATCTGTTCTGGTTCGTAAGTATCGTGACCTTTGTAAGCTTTGCGCCCTTGGTCTCGTGATGCTCGACAGGCACTGCCTTTTCAACACTGACAGCGGGCGCTGCTGCCGGAGCGGCGTTGACTGTGACAGGCTCGTCGTCGTCAACAATGGCTTCTGCGACAAGAGCGAAGTCGGGATATGCGATGTTGCCGTGCTCGCCGATGTCAAGACCCTGAATCTCCTCTTCACGCGATACGCGGATGCCCATCGTCTTCTTGAGTATGAGCCATACAAGCGCGGAAGATACGAACGAGAAAGCGCCGATAGCAACGATGCCTATGAGCTGCTTGCCGAGAAGGTCAAAGCCGCCGCCGAAGAACAGGCCGTTCGTCGCCGAGAGGGAGGTTACGCCCTCTTCCGCGAAGAGACCTACGCAGATCGTACCGAATACGCCGCAGCCGAGATGGACGGAGGTCGCGCCGACCGGGTAGTCTATTTTCATCTTATCGAAGCACGAGACGGCAAATACTACGAGCACGCCTGCGATAGCGCCGATGATGATCGAGGATTCGATCGAGATGTACGCACAGCTGCCGGTTACGCCGACAAGACCTGCCAGACAGCCGTTGATCGTCATGCCGAGATCGGGCTTCTTCAAGACTATCCACGACGTTATGGTGGACGTGAGCACGGCCGTTATAGCACCGGTATTCGTCGTCATAAGTATATGGAAAACGTCGGATGGGTTCTGGAAGCTCATCGTAGAGCCGGGGTTGAAGCCAAACCAGCCGAGCCAGAGGACGAAAAGGCCGATGACTGCCAGCGACATATTGTGGCCCGGGATAGCCTGCGGAGTACCGTCCTTAGCGTACTTGCCGATACGTGGACCGAGAAGCCATGCACCTGCAAGTGCCGCCCAGCCGCCGAGAGAATGAACGACAGAGTCGCCGGCGAAGTCCATAAAGCCCATGTCAGCGAGCCAGCCGCCGCCCCATACCCAGTGACCTACGATCGGGTAAATGACAAGCGTCAGAACAAATGAGAAAATGATGAATGTGACGTACTTTACACGCTCGGCAACAGCGCCGGAGACGATGGTCGCCGCGGTGCCGCAGAAAACAAGCTGGAAGAAAAACTTGCCCCAGAAGGGTACGCTACTGGTGAGCGTTTCGTCGTAGAACGACAGATCCTGATTACCGAGTATGAACAGATGCTCGGTTCCAACGAACGGATTATCGCCGCCGAACATGAGCCCCCATCCCAGAAGCATATAGCCCAGGGAGGATACCGCGAAAACGATAAAGTTTTTCGACAGTATGTTGACCGTGTTCTTTGACCGCGCAAATCCTGATTCGACGCTGGCAAAGCCAAGGTTCATGAAGAACACGAGGATCGCCGCGAGGAATACCCACAACGTGTCAATCAATGAAAATTCCAAAATAAACACACCCCTCTTAACAGAGAATAGAAATAGAAAAAGGACAGAGACGTCTTCTTCCAAGACGTCTTTGTCCTTATGTGCGGCATTATATCACTCGGTTAAGATCGTGTCAATGATCGTTTTGAAACAAAAATTTTGCAAGATTATATTTTAAAAAGTGCAAAATGACGATTTTAGAGACAATCGGCATCAGAATTAAAACGGCCTGAGAGGATTTAGACAGTGCGTGAAAGTATGGACATTGCTGCGCTGCGCCGAAGCTGAAATATAAAAAGAAATGATGTATTTTCAAACCGCACGGGTTATTTCAACGTATAAAATCAGCTTAAACAGCGGATAAATGAAGTGCCCGCGTGGGCGGGCAAAAGCAAAATAATAATAAATTATAAATTTTACATCTGCAAAACGTCGGCCGCCGGACGCGAAGCGCGCGGCTGAACGCGTCTGTGCACTGTATCGCGCATCACATCGGCGTGCAGGATTATGCAATTTTTGAAATCAAATATTGCGAAATTTGAAAATTTCCGCCGGACGCCGCGCAGGGCATTCGTTATGTTGACGAAAAAGAGCGGCGATCAAAATTTACGGAACTTTTCGGGCCGGACGCGCGTCAAATAATAAAACAGGCAAAGGGGCGGCTGACGTTGAAGCGAGATGATATGAAAAAAACGGCTATATGTGCTGCGGCTGCGGCGGTCATAATAGCTGCGGCGGTTTTTATTGCGATAACTGCGGCGGAGAGGGCCGCCGTGACTGCCGGCGGACAGATGTCAGGGAATATGCGGTTTTCGCCGGTGCAGGGGAGATATCTTAAAACCGACGGTGGCGACATGATAGTCTGCGGCGACGCGCCGTACGTCATGATAAACGAGACGGGAGACAGCGGCGTATTTGACGGCCTTAAAAGCGGAGATCTGATTGAAGTGACATACGAGTACGCGCTTGAGACTTACCCCGCGAAGATGCCCGTACACAGCCTGACGCTCATAGAGCGCGGAGGAATAGACGATATCCCGGAAAATGTGCTTGAGAGCTTAAGCTCACTAGGCTGGCATCAGGCAAAGTGAACGAAAAAGAGCATAAATAAACTAAAACAGGAGTACCAATTTGGCACTCCTGTTTTAGACTGCGGGGAAAAACATGATAGGCGTCGTTATATCTGGCGTCATTTTTGTATGAAATGACGCTCGCAGGGATGGCAGGCGCTATAAGACAAGGCGTGCCGTGACGCTTCCGCCGGATTCATCCGTCTCAAAACCGGCCGAACGGAACAGGCCGAGCGCCGCAGAATTGTCTTTGTCGACAACGGCAGACATCTTCTTTGGGAAATTTTCGCGGACCGCCCTGCAAAGCAGCGCCGTGCCGAAGCCGCGGCGTCTGTACTCGGGCAGTACTAATATATCGTACGGCTCGTTTTCGTCAAAGCGGTAAGTCACGTCTATGTAGCCGACGGCGCGGCAGCCGGAAACGGCGACAAAAACGCGGAAACGGTCGGCCGCCTCAAGAACTTTTTCGGCAGTCCAGTAGCGCCCGCCGCCGCTGTGCATCGCCGTATAATCGGCCCTGTATTTATCCGAATACGGCACAACCGTATTATTATATGAGCGCGGCGGAGCGGGGGTATTAAGGACAAGCCGTACCTGCTCCGGCTCAAACTCGGCGGAGATGGATTTCAGCGCGCCGCGTAAGAGACGATTTTTCGGATTGAACACGAAATCGGCCGTAAAAGACGGAAAATTGTTGCCGAGATAAGAGAGCATCTCGTCATATGCGCGTGCCGAACGGGAAAGTCCCGCGAGCATCTCAAGGTACGACTCGTCCTCGAGTACGAGAAATGAAAACAGTCCGATAATGCCGCTTTGATCGTAAATGCCTATGACGCGCCGGCGGACCGGATCGTCAAAAGCGGCGAGCAGATTTGTTTTAAGCTGTTCCGGGCTTTTAAGCATCGGGTTCGAAAACTCCGGGCCGCCGTTAAAAGCCCGTATAAAACCGAGCGCCTCATCAGCCGAGTCTATAATTTTTACCATGTGACGGTTACCTCCGTAAAAAATACGGCGGGAGGGCGCATGGACGCTCTCCCGCTTTGACAGCCTATGGGATTACATGCCGAGCTTCTCTTTGAGCTCCGAAAACGCGGACTCGAACGCGTTGTTCACCATCGCGCCGCTCCAGGCCATGGTTGCTGCCGCGCCGTAGCCGTTTCTCCACTCGTTGTCGCGGTCGGCTATGTATCCCGCGTCGCCGTAGCTCACTGTGACGACGGCGGTCGCCTCCGTCGGCATCATCTCCTTGATGATCTTGCCGAGCGTGCAGTACGCTTCGCCGCCGAACGACGCGAACGAAACGCCGTTTAACTTAAACAGGCGGAAATGCAGCTTTATATCGTGTCCGAGCGGCACGGGCTCCGGCTTGTCACCTACCTGTATCTGGTTTGCGATCGGAGGGAGCTCTTTTTTGTGTACGGGCGACATATCGCCGTATATGCCAAGCTGGCGGTACGGCACTCTGCCCGGTATGCTGCGCCATGTGTCGCCGCCTTTAAAGTCGCACTCGTCGGTGTAGTTGTCTATCTGTTTTGAAAGCTCGAGTATCTCGAGTCCCTGCGTCGCGGCGAGCGACTTCATCTGCTCCAAATTGTCTTTCCAATTGAAAACGTGCTGGTAGTAATACAGCTTTCCGTCATCGTCGACGTCGAGGATGCGCCACACGGAGCGCGTTATCGGGTTCTGGTCGCCGGCCGCGCCCTGCGCCCATATGACGGGGAAGCTGTCGCCGTTTAAGCGCTCTACAAAGCGCGATATCGTGCCGCCGAGGTCTATGCCCATCTTCGGATATGTGCGGTTGTAGACGTTCCACACCATGTAATTTGAGTGGCAGGCGAAGTTTACGAACATACCGATTATGTTGTCTTCAAGGTCGGTAAACTGAATGAGCAGCAGTTCGTGATCCGACGGGCCGTGGAAATTGTTCGCCTGTATCGGGCCGATCGGCGTTGCGAAGTCGCGGCAGGCGTTTATAAAGCTCTCGCCCTTTTTAAAGCCCATTTTGGCCGGCTTCATGTTTGCGATAGCCTCTCGGGCACATTCGACAACCTGCTCCACCCACCACTGCGAATATTCTCTGACCGGTTCTGCAACAGGGCCTTTCGGCTCCCTCGCGCTGTAATCGTCGTCCGAGTCGAGCGCGGGGGTGATATGCTCATGATTGTGCGTGGCGGCGAATACCGTGTTGTCGGGGTCGACGCCGAACTCCTCCTTAAACCGCCTCGTTATGACGCCGCACAGCGGCGCTTTTACAAGGTCGTATCCGACAAGCAGCGCCGTTTTTTCACCGTCGGACACGGCGATAACGCGGACGTATCCGTGCTCGTGTATCCCGTCGTAGACGTTGCCCATCGGGCGGTCTTTCTCAAGCTCGCTTATCGCGAGCAAAAGCTCGATATCCGGCGCGATGTCGCGCTTTGCCGCGCCGGCAAGTAAGTTACCCATGATATACCTCCTGCAATTTGATTGTTGTTGATTACAGTATAAGTGATACCGCGCCATAAGTCAAAACCTTTTAATAAACCGCGCCGGATTTTTTGCCATCGCGTTGAACGCATTTATGCGTTCGCGCTTTTTGTTATCAGGCAAGCTTCGGTATTTTTATCGTAAGTATTATGTCGGTGTCGGTCTCGTCTTTGCCGTATTCCGCCTTGATGCCGGACTGCTTCATCATCGTCATGCCGCGCGCAACGGTGTTCAGAAACAGGCGGACGTCTTTGAGCACATATATGGGGCGAGGGGAATCGTGCTTGTCCTCCTCGTCTCCGGCGAGCAGCTTTTCTATGTATTCCTCCGTCTTTGCGACGTTAAGCCCGTCATTTATTACCTTTTCAAGCACCATTATGCGGCTCTGCTCGTCATCGAGGCGCAAAAGCGCCCGCGCGTGACGCTCCGTAAGCCCTGCCTCGCGGATGATGTACAAAAGCTCGCCGCCGAGGCGCAGTATGCGGAGCTTGTTTGCTATGGCAGACTGCGATTTTCCCAATTTTTTTGCTGCCTCCTCCTGACTCAGTCCGAACGTGTTGATAAGCTGGTATATCCCCTCCGCCTCCTCGATGAAATCGAGGTCGCGCCTGTGCAGGTTCTCGACGAGGGCGATTACGGATGAGTCGGATTCCTCCACATCGAGGACGATGCACGGCACTTTTGACAGCCCCGCCATTTTCGCGGCGCGAAGCCGGCGCTCGCCGGCTATTAGCTCGTAATCGTGGCCCTTTCTGCGCACTGTGAGAGGCTGTATGATGCCGTATTTTCCGATGCTCGCCGCGAGTTCTCTGAGCGACTCTGAGTCAAAAATACGGCGCGGCTGATTGGGATTCGGGGAAATACTGTCGGTTTTTATGTATGTGATGCGAGTCGATTCATAGATACCTTTTCTGCGGAACATAGCTAAATTCTCCTTTTCACAACAAAATATGGGTTTTATAGTGAAATTATACGCCATATATTGTGCAAAAAAGGGCGAACGATGTCGCGCCGGAAATAAAACGAAAAATCCGTC
>CALWWO010000066.1 GCA_944385265.1 uncultured Oscillospiraceae bacterium | reverse complement strand
CCGGCGTGACGCCCTTTTCCTCCATCTTGGCGCGGTAGTACGGGACGTGATCGTACACATGCCGCACTTGTTTTACAAGCTTTTCATTTTGCAGTTTTGTCATGTCCTCACGGGACATGGTCTCGATTTCTGGCTGATAATAATTTTTCATATGAATAAATCTCCTTTTTGTCAGTTTATTTTGAGTTTCTTCCAAGTGCAAAGGCTTTTTTATTCATATCTATAAATCGCGGAGCGATGCATGCCTCCATAGCCTCCTGCCAAATGCTCTCGTCAAAATCGAAGTAATGAGACAGCCGTCCCAAAAGAACGATATTGGTAGCCTTGGAGCTTCCGGCCTCCTCCGCAAGGGAAAGCGCGTCGATAGCGTCGATATTAACGCCGAGCGCCTTCATTTTTTCAGCGAGATTTGCCGGGTATTCTGCGGCTCCGGTTATGACGGGCATCGGATCTATCTGTTGAGTGTTTGTAACTATCCTGCCGTCGGGTTTTAAGTATTCAAGATAGCGCGCAGCCTCCAAAAGCTCGAACGATACGATATAATCCGCCTCACCCTTGTCTACGATAGGGGAATAGACCTTGTCGCCCCAGCGGACGTATGTTACGACGCTGCCGCCGCGCTGGCTCATGCCGTGTACCTCTGATACTTTAACGTCAAAGCCCTGCGTGAGAAGAAGGTGCCCTAACAGCTTACTGGCAAGCAGAGAGCCCTGTCCGCCGACGCCGACTATCATCATATTTTTAGTCATGTTCAAACCTCCTTACTGTTCAAAAGCGCCGAATTTGCAAAGCTGCACGCATACACCGCAGCCGACGCAAAGCGTATTGTCAATAAACGCTTTCCCGTTTTTGAAGGTAACGGCGGGGCAGCCTATCTTCATGCACGCCTTGCAGCTCTTACACTTATCAGGATTTATATGTACCGGCGGTTTTGCCTTGACGTATTTGAGCAGCGCGCACGGACGGCGGCTGATAATAACGGACGGCTCGTTTGCCGCAAGCTCCTCTTTAACGACGCGGTCGCATTCCTCAAGATCGTAAGGATCGACAACGACCACGCGGCGTATGCCCATAGCGCGGCAAAGCGATTCAAGATCTATCTTGCCTGCGGGATCGCCCTTTATATTGTAGCCGGTGGTGGGATTCTGCTGATGCCCCGTCATGCCGGTGATGGAATTATCGAGTATTATGACGGTGGAATTCGATTGGTTGTACGCAATGTTGGCAAGTCCCGTCATGCCGGAGTGCATAAACGTGGAGTCTCCAAGGACGGCGACGGTATATCCCTCGCTTTCGCCGTTGTTTGCTTTGTTAAAGCCATGCGCAGCGCCGATGGACGCGCCCATGCACAGCGTGACGTCCATAGCTGACAGAGGAGCTACCGCGCCGAGCGTGTAGCAGCCAATATCGCCCATTACTGTGCACTTGTTGCGCGACAGCGTGTAAAACAAACCGCGGTGCGGACATCCGGGGCACATGACGGGCGGACGGACGGGGATATCCTCGTTAAGCTTTACGCCGGCATGTACCGGAAGACCGAGCTTTTCGGCGACGAGATTCTGCGAAAACTCGCCCTCAAGCGGAAATGAGTCTTTCCCGACAAGAGCAAGACCGAGTTTGCGGCAGTGCGTCTCTATTATATCGTCAAGTTCCTCTACGACGCACAAAAGGCTTACCGATGCGGCAAAATCCTTTATCTTTTTGACCGGAAGGGGATTGATAAGTCCAAGCTTAAGTATCGGATACTCGTCGCCGCAGACTTCTTTTACATATTGATAGGAGGTGGAGGACGTGATTATGCCGAGCTTGTGGTCGCGCCCCTCTTCAATTCGGTTTAACGGCGTGGTTTCAGCATATTCTATCAGATCGCGTGTGCGCTGCTCGATGATCGGATGGCGGCGGATAGCGTTGCCGGGCATCATAACGTATTTTGCGATGTCCTTTTTATACTCCTTTTGAGCGGGAACGACGCGCTCGCCCGTATCGACTACGCTTTGCGAATGAGCTATGCGGGTGCACATTTTAAGGAATACAGGCGTATCAAACTGCTCCGACAGTTCGAACGCGAGTTTTGCAAATTCATATGCTTCGGCTGAATCGGCAGGCTCAAGCATCGGGAGCTTCGCCGCGATCGCGTAATGGCGTGAATCCTGCTCGTTCTGGCTGGAGTGCATCCCCGCGTCATCAGCGACGCCTATGACCATGCCGGCGTTCACACCGGTATACGATGCGGTGAAAAGCGGGTCGGCAGCGACGTTGAGTCCCACGTGCTTCATACCGCAGAAGCTGCGCCGTCCGGCGACAGAGGCGCCAAAGGCGACCTCCATTGCGACCTTCTCGTTTGGCGCCCATTCGCAGTATATTTCGTCATACTTGGCGCACTCTTCAGTTATCTCCGTGCTTGGTGTGCCGGGATAGCTTGACACCACGCAGCAGCCCGCTTCGTATAATCCGCGCGCAGCCGCAGCGTTGCCTAACATCAGTGTTTTCATACAGGTTCTCCTTTTTCAGATTTAGTTAAAGGCTTAAAATGTAATAAAAAAGCTGTAATGGAATAAAAATACTGCCGCACTACAAAAAACGTCCTCTTGCCATAGACAAGAGGACGAACAAATCCGTGGTACCACCTCAATTTACTGTCTGCTTGTACGGACAGCCTTACAAGATACTATCATATCTCACGCGCTGTACCGGGCGCACCCGTCATTGCCTACTGTTATTTCAGCAAGCCGCTCCGAAAGGAATTCAAAATCAGTCCGCCTGCCGCCTTGCACCGACCGGCGGCTCTCTGAAAGCGGGCGTGAAATCTACTGGTTTTCATCGACGCGTTAACAATATAAAATAAAAACTGCATTAATTCTACCGCTTTTTCGGACTAAAGTCAACACGAATTTTCGCGATTTTGCGTATTTGGAAATATGCGGCAGAGTGAAAAGCGCCGACGCATGATTCATGCGCCGGCGTTTTGATGATGTTATTTTTTGCTTTTTCCGTTGTATCCGATAAAATCTTTCGCCGTCGCCATTAGCTTTTCATCATAGCAGGAGAATACACCGTCAAGCACCTTTTTATCAGGTTTCGGCGTGACAAGGCTCACCAGCGGGACAATGACAAGGCTTGCGATCATCACGAATGCGCCGCAGTTTATCGATGATTGCAGCCACGACGGAAACAGGGAGGGAGCAAATGTATTCAGGCACATGACGCCGACCCCGAAAATAAAGCTTGCCCAAACAGAGGCGACGGTGATTTTTTTAGAGTACAGCCCATACAGGTAAGGACCGAGAAATGCCCCAGCCATAGCACCCCATGAAAGCCCCATGAGCTGCGCGATAAAGGCGATATTGTATTTATACTGTATCACCGCGATAGCCGTCGATACAACGATGAAAAACAGGATGAGAGCGCGTATTATAACTATCTGCCGTTTTTCGTTCATTTTCTTTTTGAAGCAATCGTCTATAAGGTCAAGCGTGAGCGTAGAGCTTGATGTCAGAACGAGCGAGGACAGCGTAGACATCGAAGCCGCTAGCACAAGTATGATAACAAGGCTGAGCAGGAGAGGAGAAAAATCTTCAAACATAGTCGGTATTATCGAATCATAACCGTTTGCGGCTATGTCGACCTTGTCGGACAGCAGCCTGCCGAAACCGCCCATAAAGTAGCATCCGCCCGCGACAACGGCGGCAAACAGCGTGGATATGACGGTGCCCTTTTCTATAGCCTTTTCATCGCGTATGGCGTAGAATTTTTGCGTCATCTGCGGCAATGCCCATGTGCCGAGAGAGGTGAGTATCACGACGCACATGAGGTCGAACGGTTGCGGTCCGAAAAACGACGTGAATATACCGGCGGCGCCCGATACTGTTTCATCGTTAACGTGCGACAGCTCAAGCAGCGCCTCGTTGAATCCGCCGAAGCCCTTTAAAACGGCTGCGACGACGACAATAATGCCGAAAAACATAATTATCCCCTGGATAAAATCGTTTATCACCGTTGCCATGTATCCTCCGGCGATGACGTATATAGCGGTAAGCAGCGCCATGATTATTATACATAAGGTGTAATCGATGTTGAAAGCCATAGCAAACAGACGGGAGAGCCCGTTGTACAGGGATGCGGCGTACGGAATAAGGAAGACAAACACTATCATGGCAGAGCCGATTTTAAGACCGCGGCTGTTGTACCGTTTCATGAAAAAATCAGGCATCGTCTTGCTGCCAAGATGCTGCGTCATGACTCTGGTGCGGCGACCTAAAAGCACCCACGCCATGTAAGAGCCGATGAGGGCGTTTCCAAGCCCGATCCATGTAGAGGCGATGCCGTATTTCCAGCCAAACTGACCGGAATAGCCGACGAGGATAACTGCGGAAAAATAAGAGGTGCCGTAAGCAAATGCGGTAAACCACGCTCCCACAGAGCGCCCGCCGAGAACAAAAGAGTCAACGCTGTCGGAATGGCGGCGGCAATAAAGCCCTATCGCGATCATGCTTCCGAAGAACAGGATCATTATGGAAAGTTTAATAATGGCGTCGTGCATTTTAAATCACATCCTTTTTATTTTTTTGTCTGGCTTTCCACCAGACGGTCTGCTCTGTATCTCTGACGCAAAGCAGGTTTTTCTATTTTTCCCGTAGGGTTGCGCGGGATCTTGTCGAATATTATTTTGCGCGGGCGTTTATAGCGGGGGAGACATTTGCAAAATTCGTTTATCTCCTCCTCCGTACACGATACATCGTCCTTGATCTCGATTATAGCGGCGGCGATCTCGCCGAGACGGTCGTCCGGCAGCCCTATGACCGCAACGTCCTTGATCTTTGCGTTCATATGCAGGAAATCTTCTATCTGAACGGGATAAAGGTTTTCCCCCCCGGAGATGATAACGTCTTTTTTGCGATCGACAAGATATATAAAGCCGTCGTCGTCCATATATGCCATGTCGCCGGTAAAGAGCCAGCCGTCCTTCAGCACCTCTTCTGTCGCCTTTGGATTTTTGTAGTAGCAGAGCATAACGCCGGGACCTTTGACCGTAAGCTCGCCGACATCGTTTTTTGCACATTCGTTTCCGTCGCTGTCGACGATTTTTGCCTCCCAAAGGTAGCCGGGCTTTCCTATCGCGCCGACCTTATCGATGTTCTCGATGCCGAGATGGACGCAGCCGGGACCTATCGACTCCGAGAGTCCGTAATTCGTGTCGTACTCATGATTCGGGAAATATTTTTTCCAGCGCATTATAAGACTGTGCGGGACGGGCTGAGCGCCGATGTGCATAAGCCGCCATTGATCGAGCATGTAATGGTCAAGGACGACGCTGCCGGACTCTATAGCGTCCAAAATATCCTGAGCCCACGGCACTAAAAGCCATACTATCGTGACTTTTTCTTCTGAAACCGTACGCAGTATCCATTCGGGAGTGACGCCGCGCAGTAAAACGGCTCTGCTGCCGGACATAAGGCTTCCAAACCAGTGCATTTTCGCACCTGTGTGGTAAAGCGGCGGTATGCATAAAAATACGTCGTTCCGCGCCTGATGATGGTGATTCTGCTCCGTCAGGCATGCCGAGTAGAGCGCGCGATGATTGTGCAGTATCGCTTTCGGGAAGCCGGTAGTACCGGAGGAAAAATAGATGGCTGCGTTGTCCTCAGGCTCGCACAGGACGGGCGGCGCCTCGAACGAGCAGAAGTTGACAAGCGCGTTATACGGCTCGGCAAAATCGGGGCGCTGCTTTTCGCAGCCAACGAAGAAGACAAACCGAAGCTCCTCGTCTATAAACGGCTTTATCGCGACAAGTCTGTCTGTGAATTCAGGACCGAATATCAGCACATCGACATCGGCAAGGTCAAGGCAATACTCTATTTCTCCGGAAGAGTAACGATAGTTGAGCGGCACGGCGATACAGCCTGCTTTGAGTATGCCGAAGTATATCGGCAGCCATTCAAGGCAGTTCATAAGCAGTATTCCGACTTTTGTGCCGCGGGGGATACCGCGGCTGAGCAGGAGATTTGCAAAGCGGTTAGCGTTTTTATCAAATTGCCGCCATGTGATCTCTCTCCTGTACGGTGCGTTTTCAGCGACCTCGATAAGGCTTGCCTCGCGCCATGTTGTAGCATTGTCGCGCTCCTCAGAGGGGTTTATTTCGACAAGCGCTATCTCAGAACCGTACAGTCTTGCGTTTCTCTCCAGAAAATCCGTTATTACCATCTAAATTTCTCCTTTACAATAGCCTGATCCGCACGGGGAATATGTACCCGGCAGAATTTTTACAATAAAAAAGTCCCCTTGCCATCTGGCAAGAGGACGAGAAAACCCGTGGTACCACCTCAATTTATCATACGCTCACGCATATGACCTCATCGGATACTGTCATATCCTGTTCGCTGTATCGGGCGAACCCGTCGATGCCTACTAAAAGCTTTCAGCATGCCGCTCGGAAAGGTATTCGAAAAGCGCTCCTTTACCGCCTTGCACCGACCGGCAGCTCTCTGAAAAGGAAGCAGACTCCCTACTTATTTTCGTCATAGCGTTGTGGTATTTAACTATTGATGTTACTTTAGCACGTTTCAGCCCTGAAGTCAACACTGTTTATTTCGTGAATTTGAATAAAAATCAGAGCATTTTATCACTGCGATTCTGAACACACTGCAAAATTGCAGAGCCGGATCGCAAGTTTAATAGAATTCAGGCGATATAGGGAGTAATCATGTTAAAATGCTTGACTTGGAGATGGCAAAGCTATATAATAGCACTAATTAGTAATACTAATTAGTGCTACATAAATTGGAGGTGGGACGCTGTGGACAGCCGGTATGTTCGGCAGTTTAAAAAGGGCGCGCTTGAAATGATACTTCTGTGCCTGATATCGAAAAAAGAGACGTATGGGTATGAAATAATCACCGAGTTAAACCGCAGCGCCGCCGTTTTGGGGTACGCGCGCGAGGGGACGGTATATCCTATACTGTACCGCCTTCAGGAGGCTGGGCTTATACAGTGCAGGCTCGCACCGGCGGCGGCAAACGGCGGGCTTAAAAAATACTATTCGATCACCGAAACAGGGCGCGAGACGCTAAGCGAGCTCACCTCGTTCTGGAGGCAGTATACCGCGTGTGTTAATGATTTCATCGGTGAGACCGATTCTGCGGAGGTTTGAAAACAATGGAAAACTACATAAGGCAGGTAAAAAAAGCCCTTGCCGTTTCCGGCAGGGTGAAAAAAGAGGTGCTGCGCGATCTAAAGGAGATATTTGCCTCCGCCCGTGAACACGGTGAAAGTGAGGAGCAGGTCATCGGTCGTCTCGGCAGTCCGGAGGAGTTTGCAGACAATATAAACGAGCAGATGGGGGTGAGCCGCACCGAGCGTTTCAGATTAAGACGGCGGCGTCAGATAGCGATTATCTCCATTTTCGCTGTTTTGGCTCTGGCGGCGGGATTTCTCCCTCGCTTTTCTCCTGTGCCGGAAGATGCGATAGGATACTCGGACTCAATGACCTCCATAAAGATCGAATCGGAGGGACTTGATATACAGATGCTTTTGGTAGTTATGGGAATAGCCGCTATGGCGGTTGCCGTCATCATGGCAGTCCGATACCGCCGCGGAACGAAATGACATAGGAGAAGAAAATATGAAGCGTTTAAACTGCATTTTATTATTTATCACACTGCTTTGCGCGTTGTCCATCACAGGCTGCGGCGGAGAAAGCCCGGAAACCGTCAATCCGCCCGATACAGGCTGGGACAGCGCGTGGACCGTTCCGGAGGATGTGAGCCCCGAGTATGTGACGGAGTACCCCGAAAACGAATTTACGGCGCAGATTATAAAACCGGAGCACGGAAGCGTAGATTATATAATGGACTTTTCCGATGACGGGAGGTATATGATAACGTTTAGCGATATATCGCGGACTGAGGCGGAGAAATATATCGAGAAGCTGGAAGAGCTGGGCTATTCCGAGATAGCCTCGGAGGGGAACGAAGTCTCCGTCGGGACGATGCTCTACAAAGACGGCGTGTATTTGAGCATAGCGTATACGGATTCCGGAATGGGCATGCTCATAACGCTTACCGGTGATTAATAGATACCGCGCAAACATTTTATACACAGGGTCATTAATATGTGTACTAAAAACAGGTGCAGCGCTCTTAAAAGCGCTGCGCCGCGGGCTATATTAAATAAACTATATGAGGAGCTTCGCAGAATTCCGCCCTCCGCTGAGGGCGGGACAAAATAAAATCTGTCATTTTCGAGGACATGCGCATCGAAAATGACACTTCTCATGACGGGGAGGGGCGACTTTTGCGTATGCAATCGAGTCCTACCCGTCATGCTGTTCCCTCTATCGGAAAAGGCGTGCCTTTTCCGATAGACTAAGGCGGGGCGCTTTTTAAAGCGCCCCGCCGTTTTGTTTTGTCGGTTTGTTGTTACGATACCTTTTCAAACTGTGAACGGTACAGGTCGGCGTAGAATCCGCCCTTTTCAAGCAGAGTTTCGTGTGTACCTTGCTCGATAATGTCGCCGTCTTTGAGCACGAGAATCAGGTCCGCGTTTCGTATCGTGGACAGACGGTGAGCTATGACAAAGCTCGTTCTGTTCTCCGTCAGCTTATCCATAGCGCGCTGAGTTATAAGCTCGGTACGCGTGTCGACGGATGACGTCGCCTCGTCTAATATAAGCATCGGGCTGTTCTGCACCATTGCCCTCGCTATTGTTAAAAGCTGCTTCTGTCCGGCTGATATCGTCGTATTCTCATTGAGCACCGTGTCAAACCCATGCGGGAGCGAGCGGATAAAGCTGTATATACCGCAGGCACGGCAAGCTCTCTCGAGAGTTTCCTCCGACACGCCCTGTTTGTTATACGTCAGGTTTTCGCGCACCGTGCCCTCGAACGTCCACGTGTCCTGAAGCACCATGCTGAACATATCATGGACGGCGCTTCGCTTCATTTTTGATATTGGGACGCCGTCGATAAGTATCTCGCCACTGTTGATATCAAAGAACTTCATCAGCAGGTTGACCATCGTTGTTTTGCCGGCGCCGGTAGGACCTACTATAGCGACCTTCTGACCGGGCTGCACATGGGCTGAGAAGCCTTTGATGATGATCTTATCAGGATTTGACGGATAGCTGAAGCGGACTTTTCGGAATTCCACTTCGCCGCGCACCGTCTCCGGTGTGCCGAGCTTATCAGTATCGTCCTCCATCTCCTCCTGCTCGAGAAAGTTGAATATACGCTCGCCCGCGGCAGCTGCCGTCTGCATATTTGTCATGCCCTGCGCAATAGTACTGAGCGGGCTTGTAAACAGACGCACATACATGATAAACGCCACAATGTTGCCAAAATTACCCTCGCCGTTCATGATGAGCATCGAGCCGACGACACACACGACGACATAGCCCAGGTTGCCGACGACAGCCATGAGCGGCTGCATGATACCGGCGAGAAACTGTGATTTCCAGTTTGCCTCATAAAGGTCGAGATTGAGTTTGGCGAAATCGTTTTTTATCGTCTCGTCGGCGCGCGATATGCGGACGACGTCATGACCGGAATACATCTCCTCAACGTAGCCGTTTACAGCGCCGAGGCTGCGCTGCCGGGCAATAAAGTATTTCTGTGAGCGCGATATCACGACGATCATAACTAAAAATCCAAGCACCGTAACGGATATCGCGGAGAGTGCGAGGTGCCATTCGGTGACGAACATCATGATGAGGCAGCCGATAAACTGAGCGACGGAGCTTATTATGGACGGCAGAGCGTTCGAAAGCGCCTGCTGAAGGTTTGCAACGTCGTTTGTCAGACGGCTTAAAATATCGCCCGTTGAGACTGTGCCGAAGAATTTAAGAGGCACGTTGTTTATTTTGCGCGATATGTCGCCGCGCAGTTTATTTGACAGCCGCAGTGTCACCGTCGCCATTATATAGTGCTGAATGAATATGAACACCGAACTTGCGATGTATATCGTAAGCAGGAAAACACCGAGTTTTCCGATAGCTCCCATATCTATATCGCCGTACAGCGCAGAGGATATCTCGTTTGTTATTTGGCTTAGATAATCCGGACCGATAATCGTTAAAACTGCGCCAAGCGCTGCGAAAACAAGCGCGACGGCAGCCGGTATTTTAAGATTTCCTACATAATTTAAGAGCTTTGACGCTGCGACGCTTAGATTACCCTTTTCAAAATTTCTTTCTCTCATACTATCACGCCCCTTCCTCTCCGAGCTCTTCAGCCGAAAGCTGTGACATGGCTATCTCGCGGTAGACTTCGCACGATTTCATAAGCTCATCGTGCGTGCCGATGCCGACAGCCTCTCCATCGTCTAAAACGACGATTTTATCGGCATTCCTGATAGTGCCGATACGCTGTGCTACGATAAGACACGTCGTGCCCTTCAGTCTTGTGGCGAGACCTGCGCGAAGGAGCGCGTCAGTTTTGTAGTCAAGCGCCGAGAACGAGTCGTCAAATATCATTATCTCCGGTTTCCTCGCAAGCGCTCTCGCTATTGAAAGGCGCTGCTTCTGACCGCCGGACACGTTGCGTCCGCCCTGAGTGATCGGAGCGTCAGCCCTGTCAGGAAGATTATCTACAAATTCTGTCGCCTGTGCGAGGTCAAGCGCCTCGTACACGTCGTCTTCCGTTATGTCGTGTCCGCATTCGCCGAACGTCACATTATCCTTTATCGTTCCTGCAAACAGGATGGCTCTCTGCGTGACGTAGCCGAGGCGGTCATACAGCGCTTCAAACGTGTAATCCTTGACGTTTACGCCGTCTACAAGCACCTCGCCGCCCGTCGCGTCGTAAAATCTGGCGATAAGGCTTATGAGCGTCGTCTTACCGCTGCCGGTCGCGCCGATAAAAGCGATCGTCTCGCCGCGATTCACCTTGAAGCTGATATTTTTAAGCTGATCTTGCGGCGACGTCGGATAATGGAACGACACGTTTTTAAATTCCACCGTACCGACCTCCGGAGCTGTTGTAACGGATCCCTCGCGCAGCTTGATATTAGTTCTCAGGACCTCGTTTATACGCGTGGCAGAAACCTGCGCCGACGGTAAGAACATAAATATCATGACGAGCATCGAAAATGACATTACGACATGCGTCGCGTACGTGCTGAATGTGATAACATCGCTGAACGTTGAAAGGCGCAGCGCCGTATCTGCAGCCGGTATACCGTTTACTATTGCGGCGCCGACCCAGTATATCACAAGGGCAAGACCGTTCATCGCGAGATTCATCATAGGCTGCATCAGCGCGAAAACACGCTGGTTAAAAAGCTGAGTGTTTGTGAGCGCGGTGTTTGCCTTTTCAAATTTGGCGTTCTGATATTCCTCCGCGTTAAACGCGTGTACAACGTTTATACCGTTTAGGTTTTCGCGCGCTATCCTGTTTATATCGTCCGTCTGCTTCTGTACGCGGCGGACTTTCGGCAGTACGATAAGCATTACTGATATCATGAATATAAGTACCACCGCTGCGAAACCGCCCGTTATGGCGGACAGCGTATAGTTTTTGCCGACTATTTTAATTATTGCCCACACTGCCATTACAGGCGCTTTTACCATAAGCTGAAGCCCCATGGCAATGACCATCTGTATCTGCGTAATATCGTTTGTCGTACGCGTTATAAGGCTCGGTATCGAGAAACGTGACAGCTCCTCATGCCCAAAATCGGTCACTTTATGAAACAGCTCCTCGCGCAGCGTATAGCTGAAACCCGACGCTGTTTTTGCCGCGAGAAAACTGCACACGATACATAAAATGCCGCTTGCGACTGCACAGATAAGCATTTTAAAGCCCGTATTCCAAACATCGGCAGTAGTGCTGCCCGGTGTTTCGAGCAAAACTGTCAGCTCGCTCATATAATCGGGGAGCGCAAGATCAAAATATATCTGACCCATTACGAACAGCGCGCATAGTACTGCTGCAATTGCGTCCCTCCTCTTCATTCTTGTAAGTAATCTCAGCATTTTTGTTTTCCTCCGGGGTCTAAAGAATTTATTTTATCGAGCAGCTTTTCCGAAAGCTCGATATATGTTTTAACTTCCTCCTCAGTCAGATCGCTCAATATCATGCTTTCAAATTTTTCATGCAGGCGGTAAGCATCCTCTGTCAGCGGGAGGGTCTTATCCGTTATATACAGCCGCTGTATGCGCCTGTCGCTTTTATCAGATTCACGTCTGAGAAAGCCGCTCTGTATCGCATTTTCTATGGATACGGAGACCATTGCGCTTTTGAGCATCTGCTCGCGGCATATGTCCCGCGCCGTATTCATGTCGGGATGCGTTGCTACAAATAATATGACGGCCATCGTGCTTTGTGCTATCCCATATTTTTTTGCAAGCGGAGCAAAAAATTTATCATGAAGCCGCACAAGCTTTTCCCCGATCTCCGGCAACTTAAGCATATGCATATAACACCTCCTAAGAAAGTTTAATTTTAGAATATTTAAAATTATACTTATCCGCGCCGCATTGTGATGAACAAAATCGGTATTTTATATTAACGGTTTGTAAATAATGGAAGCTGCATACGGTATCCATTATTTGCCCGGAATAGGTTTTTATTTATATTATAGCTACAATTTAACGTAAAAATAGCCCTGCGAGATATACGCAGGGCTATTTTTCGCGGGGAAATCCGCAGCTATGGTCTTTTTGACCAGCAGCAGTTTTTAGCTTTTTTACCGCTGCCGCATGGACACGGGTCATTGCGTCCGACGTTTTTCCATTTTTCCATCTCTTCGCGGCGGAAGCTCTCCATCATGGCGGCTGGTTTCATCCCGCGCGATCTCATCTGCATGAGCTTAGAGAGGCGGTAAGCCGAATGATCAAAAAACGAGTAAAGTCCGCGGCAGAGGTAGTATAGTCCGTTTCCCCCGTCGCCGGTCGCTGCAAAGCGGTCTTTCGGACAGCCGCCGTTGCATATTTTTATCCAGCGGCAGTTACAGCACTGTTTAGGGAGCATATCGCGCTTGTCGTTTCCGAATTTCACCTGTTCAGGCAGGTTTATAAGCGTTTCGAGCTTGTCGCTTTCTATATTGCCTATCCGATGTTCAGGATTTACAAAATGGTCGCAGGAGTAGACATTGCCGTCATGCTCGACTATAAGCACGCGTCCGCACGTCGGAGCCATCCAGCATAGACTAGCCTTTCCGCCCGCGAGCACCATAGCCGTTTCGGCGAAAAGCTGCACGTCGATTTTTCCGAGATCGTTCAATATCCATTCGTCGAATATGTCGTTCAAAAATCTGCCGTACCCGTCGGGAGTGACGGAATCAGGCGTAACGGCGCCGTTTTCATCGTGCCGCACGATCGGGATAAACTGTATCCATCCCGTACCGAGCTCGCGCAGACCGCGGTATACGGAGAGCGGGTCTTTTGCCGAATCGGAGGTAACCGTGCAGAGAAGGTCGGGGCGCACGCCGCGGGCGAGCAGCCTCAGCGCGCTGTCGCGGACGCGCTCGTATGTACCGTTTCCGGCGGTGTCGCGGCGGTACATATCGTGGACGTACTGCGATCCGTCGATGCTAAGTCCCACGTCGAATCTGTTTTCCGCGATAAAGTCGCACCATTCATCGTCCAGCGCAAGTCCGTTCGTTTGCAGATTGTTCCAGCACTCCCACCCGTCCGGCAGGTATTTTTTTTGCAGCTCGACAGCGCGTTTGTAAAAATCTATCCCCGCGAGCGTCGGCTCGCCCCCGTGCCACACAAACGACACGACAGGACCTGTATTCCCCGTTATGTACTGCTTTATATATTCCTCGAGCAGCTCCTCGGACATAACGGGACTTGCCGTCTTTGCCGCATACTCGTCCGTTTCAAGATAGTAGCAGTAGTGACAGCGCATGTTGCATATAGAGCCTACGGGCTTTGCCATCGCGGCAAACTGCGTTTTTGCCGGCGCCATATCAGCCATTTTTTGCAAACCACCCTTCCGATAAAACGTCAAAGGGCGGCGTTTGATGCCGCCCCGAGCGCTTTTTAAGCGTATTTATCCGCGCAGATTTTTCTCAAAGAAATCAAACGCCTTTTCCCAGGAATCCATCGCCTGCTCCTGCCGGTACATCTGATTATGATAGTACCAGATACCGTGACCTGCGCCGTCATAGCGGTGGAATTCATAGTCTTTGCCGAGGTTTTTGAGCTCCTCTTCAAGCTTGTTGACCTCTTCAGCCGACGGATGCATGTCTTCGTTTCCGAATATGCCGAGCAGCGGGCAGCCGAGCTTGTCGGCAAAGTCTATCGCGGCATATTTTTCACCTTTGAGATCAGTCTTTTCATCGTAGACTCCGCCGCCCCAGCAGTCTACAGCGGCGTCGATACCGTCGACCTGGCATGCGGCGAGGAAGGCATGACGTCCGCCGGAGCACATTCCGATAACGCCGACCTTGCCGTTTGCATAAGCTTGCGTTCTAAGAAAAGCGGCGGCTCCCGCGCAGTCGCCCATGACGCTCTCATCGGGCAGACCGCCGGCTTCGCGCGCTTTCTGCGCGATGTCAGCAGGCAGACCGTGACCTATCCGGCAATAGATATCGGGGCATATAACGGCATAACCATGCTGTGTAAACCGCCTTGCCGCCTCGCGGCAAAACTCGTCCCAGCCGGGCATGTGCGGGATAAGCACTATACCGGGGTACGGTCCCTCGCCGAGCGGGCGTGAGTAATACGCATGTATCCTGTCGTTATTGAAGCCCTCAATAACGACCGTTTCGGCTATCATACCTTCATATCTGCCGGTTTGAATGTCGTTCCACATAATTAAGCCTCCTTAAAATTTTAGTACGGTGTATTTATAAATATTGTACCATATAATGGGATAACATGCAACAATTTGTAAGGCATGAAGCTTGGAGGCAATTACTACTAAATGAGCGATAATAGCGTGTGCTCAACAAAAAGCTATGTTATCCGCCTCTCGTCTCGTATGCTGTGTAGGCGTGGCTGTAACGGTACCCAAGTTTTTTCGCAAGCCCGACCGAGGCGAGGTTAGCCGCGTCCCAGCTTGGATACAATCCACGGTCAAGACACTCTAGAATAAGCCGCGCGCCGCAGGCGGAGGCAAGACCGCGCAGCCGATACTCCGCCTTAGTTCCTATTTCTACCTCGATACCGCCAATGTAGCTTGAATAAGACGACGCGCCGGCTATAAGTTCACCGCCTTTTATCGCGGCGACGCCGAGCCCTATACGTTTGTACGTCTCAAAATCGGGATAATTTGATACAAAGTCGCGTGCCCAGTCAGTTTTAAGACATACGTCGTATATATCCCCGTCTATGAGCGCGAGCTCACATCCGGCGGGCAGTGCGTCCGCTGTTTTGGTGAGCTTTTCGCGGTCGAAAATACCCGGCTCTTTGAAAAAAGCGTATCGCGCGATCTTACGCACCTGCGCGCCGAGGTATTTTTCTATCGCCGCTTGCCACGCGCCGTCCGGCGGGACGAGTATCATATGACGATTTTCAGATGATGAGAACAGGATAAGCTCTTTTTCCGGCTCTCCGGCGAAAAATATGAAGTCGCCCAGCACTGCCATTGCGGAGAACGGGTATTTTTCGCGGTCTGCGTATATGTCGCCCATGACGCCTTGAAGGCACGATAAAACCAGCGTATCCTGTGCGCTGCGGAACATATATTTGATTTTTTCAGAGGGCTGTACTTTTACTACCATATTTTCCTCCGCTCCGATTATCTGTTTTGCTCAAACACCTTGCCGGTGTTGTATTTCACGTTATTTATGTCCTCTTTCATTCTTATCGCCTCTTCAAGATCAACATCATAGCAATTTGCAATAGCGATGACATAGTACATAATGTCCCAAAGCTCTTCGTCTATGGTCCCTTTGATACCGCCGCCATTTCGGCACAGATCTTTTCTGATAGCTTCTGCAAGTTCGCCTACCTCCTCCATAAGCTTCAGGAAATAGTCATGCAAAAGCTCCGGTTTGCAGTCCTTTGACTTTATGTAATTTTGCAGATATTTTATTGTTGTTTTGCCTTCCATCATTTTACCTCTCAAGCTCATGCCGAATGCAGGATATTATAGTGTATTATACTATACAGCCGAATATTTTTCCACCTCCGGACAAGGACCCTCCACCGGGCGCAGGTAACGGAAAAATAAAGACCGCCTGTCCATACAGGGCAGGCGGTTATGATCTGTTTTTGAGATATTTATTTTTCGCGCCGCTTCAAATCACAGGTTGCGGGATTGTCGATAAGCCTTCCATCCTGCGTAAAGCGGGAGCCGTGACACGGGCAGTCCCACGAGTGCTCTTGTTTGTTCCATTTAAGCGCGCAGCCGAGGTGCGGGCACCGCTTCGTTGAAAAGGAGAGAATCCCCGCCGCCGATTCTGCGGCATTTATCGCAAGCTGCGGGCGCATTATAGTCCGCGACGGAGAAAATATGCTGGCGTACGGGTTTTCCACACCGCATATCATGTCGGTCAAAATCGAGGCGGCGACCATGGAGGAGGTCATGCCCCATTTGTTGAAGCCTGTCGCAACATAAAGATAGGGCGTACTTTTTGAATACTGCCCAATATACGGTGCGCCGTCCAGCGTCATGCAGTCCTGCGTCGACCAGCGATATTTTTCCCGGGCAGACGGGTAATTTTCCGCAGCAAATCCGGCAAGCTGCTCAAAGCTGCCGCCTTTTTTTCCGGTACGGTGATCTCCGCCGCCTATAAGGAGCAGGTCCCTGTAATTTCTGAAGGAGAGCCCGCCGTCTTTTTCGTCGATGTACATCCCGTTGACGTCCGGCGCGTTTTCAAGCGCGATCACATAGGAACGGCTTTGGTACATTTTCAGAAAATACCAGCCGTGTTTGTTTATAAAAGGAAAATGCGTAGCTACTATTATTGCTTCCGCCGATATTTTGCCGCTGCCCGTTAAGGCAGTACGATCGCGTACTGAGCGGACCACGGTATTTTCATAAATATTCAATCCGCCGGCGATCGACGATATGAATTTAAGGGGGTTAAACTGCGCCTGAGCCTTAAATTTGACGGCGCCGGCGACGGAAAACGGAAGCGGAAGCTCTGATTCGAACTCCGCCGGAAATTTTATCCTGTGAAGGGCTTCAAGCTCTTTTTCGATCTTTCCAATGTCGTCCGTCGAATATACGAAAGCATCTTTAACAGAAAAGTCGCAGTCTATATCGCGGCACAGTTCTCTGTACCGTTTGACAGCAAGCTGATTCGCCTCAAGATACATGCGCGCGTATCCCGCGCCGAATTCGTTTATGAGCTTTGAGTATATAAGACCGTGCTGCGATGTGATTTTCGCCGTGGTGTTTTTCGTGATCCCGCTGCATATTGAAGAGGCTTCGGCAATCACGCAATCGATGCCGGAGCTTTTTAGCATGTAAGCGCACATGATTCCGGCTATACCGCCGCCGATGATAAGCACATCGGTTTTGATATCTCCTTTTAAAGGAGAAAAAGACGGTAGCTTTGCTGTATCAGACCATACTGAAATCATATAAATGTCACCACCGTTTTCAGTATGCCCGATAGACAGCTTTCGATTCCCCGACAGCGTAAAAAATACGCCGTTTATAATAAATAATATATTAACGCCATATTGATTGAAATGCGTAGAAAAGTGTAGTAGAATAAGCTGAAATCAATCAAGGAGGGACTGATTATGGAAGTAACGAAAGACATTATATATATCGGTGTAGACGACCACGAGATAGATTTGTTTGAGGGGCAGTACGATGTGCCGAACGGGATGTCGTATAACTCATACGTGATATTGGATGAAAAGGTCGCCGTTATGGACACGGTGGACGCGCATTTTGGGGACGAATGGCTTAAAAATCTCGAAAACGCCATTGGCGGTCGCACGGTGGACTATCTCATCATCCAGCATATGGAGCCGGATCACTCTGCAAATATCGCAAGGTTTATGGAGCTTTCAAAAAATACCGTCATCGTCTCAAATACGAAAGCGTTTACGATGATGAAGCAGTATTTCGGCACCGACTACGCAGAGCGCCGCATCGTCGTGGGCGAGGGGGACACGCTTGACCTCGGCAGCCATACGCTCACCTTTGTGATGGCGCCGATGGTGCATTGGCCGGAGGTTATGGTGACATATGACGCTGGGGACAAGGCGCTGTTCTCTGCCGATGGATTCGGGAAATTCGGTGCGCTTGACATTATAGAAGATTGGGCGTGCGAGGCCCGCCGGTACTATTTCGGCATAGTAGGCAAATACGGCGCGCAGGTGCAGAGCCTGCTTAAAAAGGCGGCAAAGCTTGATATCGAGATCATATGCCCGCTGCATGGACCTATGCTTACGGAGGATCTCGGATATTATCTCAATCTCTACGATATATGGTCCTCCTACGGGGTTGAGACGGAGGGCGTCGTCATCGCATATACGTCGGTTTATGGCAACACAAAAAAAGCGGTTGAAAAGCTTGAAGCAAAGCTCAAAGAAAAAGGGTGCCCGCAGGTCGCCATACACGATCTCGCGCGGTGCGACATGGCAGAGGCGGTAGAGGATGCTTTCAGGTATGGAAAGCTCGTGCTCGCCACTACGACGTACAATGCCGAGATATTCCCGTTTATGAGACAGTTTATAGGAACTCTCACAGAGCATAATTATCAAAACCGCACTGTCGGATTTATCGAGAACGGGTCGTGGGCTCCGGTCGCGGCAAAGTTTATGCGGAAGATGTTTGAGAACTGCAAAAATATGACGTATACCGACACGACGGTGACGATCAGGTCGGCTATGAATCAGGAAAACGAGGCGCAGATCGAAGCCCTTGCCGAAGAGCTCATGCGCGGCTGATCTGGAAAGCGGGCTTAAAAGTAATGCAAAAATAAATGCCTTAAAATCATTTAGATTTTAAGGCATTTTCTTTTGAGGCAGTTTTCTCAGTGCGAATTTAACTGCGACGCGTGTTTTTTCGTGTATACATACCATTTTGCGTAGCCGTAGCACGTGTTTACAAGCATGGCGGCGACAGTTATGAGCATTATGTAACTGCCGGAGATTATATAAAGTATTGTATACAGTACAAGCGTCGTAAACCATGCGTACCACTGCTCGGTATAGCGCAGGAGAAGCAATATCCCGTTTGCCATTCCGCAGGCGGCGGCAAGGGCGTCAAGATACGAGTCGGACGCGCCGGGTATCATGCCGATGAGCGTGCCAACGATAAGGCTGAACGCCGCTATCGCGAATATCACGAGGATATCCTGCTTAAAGGGGAGACGTTTTACAACGGTAAGTTCCTCTTTTTCGTCGTCGAGGTTATTTTTCCATCTGATATAGCTGAAAATATCGATAGGCACCCAGAAAAGCATAGTAATGATAGCAATGGAGTACCAGCCGAGTGAGACGCACAGGACAAATTCGGGGATTTCGATAAAGATGATATCCACAATAAAGTTCAGCCGACTCTGCTTTGATATAAGAAGCTCGCAGACGGGATTTGCCAGCACTGCGATCACAGAACATACGACAACAAAGGTGTTCGACATATCGTCCAGCATCATTTCCGGCATGAGGATGGTAAAAGCGGCGGTGAGCAGAAATACTGAGAGAAGATAGATTATTTGATAGGGCGTAAAGGATTTGAGAAATCCAATGGCTTTGGATTTAAAAGTACTGTTCATAAAATTCTCCACCAATAATCAGTTTAAATAGTTTTTAAGTCTCGGAAAGGCTTTAAGTGCGTTGTTATAGCAGATGTCCTCATGCGTTTCAGGAGGGAACATCTGGTCGAGACTGTAATCGTATTCATCAAGCTGCGACAGCGATATGGGCGGGCAGAAATCGGTGCCGAACAGCATTTGCTTAAAGCAGCCCAGCTGAGAATCTGTCGCGTGCTTAAAGAGGGCGATGGCGGCGTCAACGTCGGCGCCGAAGCTCGTCCCCGTCTCATATGCGCCGGAGATGTCGGTATACATGTTTTTATGCGCGGCGACGACAGCCATGCACTCATCAAAATGAGGGTCGTCCATATGCGCGGCGATAAAATTGACTTCGGGATACAGCTCGGCGGCATGCCCTATGTACTTTGCCGACGATCCCTCAAGATCGTTGTCGGATGGCAGGACGAGCGAACAAAGTCCTGTGTGGAAGGTGACCGAAAGACGGTGTTTCGCGGCAAAATCATATACAGGGAACAGCTTTTCATCGTCGGCGCGCCCGCGCTGATAGCTGAGGTATATATTAAGCCCCACGATCTTATGCACGTCAAGCAGCGGCTCAAGGTAATTTAGCCTGTCCGGTATCGGAGCGCGCAGGTCGATAAATGGACAGAGGAAAAGCCTGTCGTCGCTTAGCACAGTATCGACGCAGTCGGGATTGTGCATGATGGATTCCGGAAGCTGCATTACAAGCGCATAGTTGTCAGTACGGCTGAAATATTCGCGGCGGATATCCTGCGATATTATATGTGTATGGCAATCGATTTTTTTCATTTTATCATTTCCAATTCGTCAAAAATCTTGTTAAAACAAGCCGGGAAACAAAAGACAGATCGCTAATGGCAGCGAAAAAGCGCGCCGTCTAGCACGCCCTGTCCCCTCAGGGCTGCGGCGTGTAAAAAAGCACAAAGCGAACGGGGCATTTTTATTGCACGAATGCGTAAAACCCGGTCTGCCGTGTGGCGCAATGGCGCGCTACGGTCAGTCGCCGCTATAATGCTCTGATAAATAACCCAGCAGCGATCGGCGCGTGATGATCCCGCAGAAAGCGTCCCTATCGTCGGTTATCGGTATGAAATTCTGCTGCATAGCGACTTCTATTATATCTTCCATCGAAGCCTGTATCCGCAGCGACGGGCAGAAATCAGGTCGCAGGAGCGAACTGATGCTGTCGTTTTCGTAGTCATTCGTATCAGTAGAGCCGCGCTGCATAACAAAACGGAGGAAATCTCCTTCAGTTACGCAGCCGAGATAGGCGCCGCCCGCGCTAAGAACGGGTATAGCGGTATATCCGTGCCGCCGCATGACTGCAAATCCGTGTTTGATGGAGTCGGTATCATATAAAAAAGCGGTGGACACCTTTGGCGTCATAAGCTGGATGATATTCATACATATAAATCCTTTCAAAATATTTTGCCGTACCGGACATGTCCAATTTTTCGAGCGGCGCGATGTTTGTTTTTTCGTCGCCAGTGAGAGGGGGAGTTTAACAGTTTATCAAAACCGCATATTTCCCATGCTCGTGCGTCGATATCGCCGAATAACAGACGGTCACAGCATAAGCCCAAAATTAAAGGCATGACTACCGTCATGCCTTTAATTTTGGTGGACCCGAAGGGATTCGAACCCTCGGTCTCCGCGTTGCGAACGCGGCGCTTTCCCAGCTAAGCTACGAGCCCATATAAAAACACAATTTATATTTGCAAAAGGACGGATGTTCCGAAATTTCAAAGGGATAATACCCAAGCGTAGGATATTATACCCTTGAATTCCGAAAAAGTAAAGTGTTATTTTTCTAGATCAAGAAATTTTATCGCTTTCAGCACGCCGATAATAGTTTTCGCATCGTGAACGGAGTTATCCATTATCATATCTACAAGCTCGGAAAGCGGCATTTTTACAGTATCAATAAATTCTCCTTCGTCAGGGTGGGCGCTGCCGGCTGAAAGCCCGCGGGCAAGATATATATGGATGATTTCCTCACAATAAGCGGCAGAGGGGTAAAAGTCGCCCAGATATGTGAATTCGGACGCGGTATAGCCCGTCTCCTCTCCAAGTTCGCGCACGGCGCACGCAAGCGGATCTTCGCCGTTTTCAAGCTTCCCTGCGGGGATCTCGAGCAGCTCGCGCGAGAAGGGGTAGCGAAACTGGCGGACTAAAATAATATTGCCCTCCCCGTCAAGCGCGACGACGCTAACGGCACCGGAGTGACCAACGACCTCGCGCGTGGTGACGCGCCCGTTTTGCAGCTCGACCTTGTCTACCTTGAGATTCAATATCTTCCCGCTGTATGCGATTTCAGAAGAGATCGTTTTTTCAGAATAACTCATTTTTGTCGCCTCACAAATCAAAAAGGATATATACGCTCATTATACAGCGCGGGCACAAAAAAATACAGGTATTTTCCTAAAAATATTGCAATTTTCAGTATACGGTGGTAAATTTAAGCTTATGACTGAAAGGAAGTGCCAAAATGAAAAATATCAGAAACGTCGCGATAATAGCGCACGTTGATCATGGAAAGACAACGCTTGTCGACGAGATGTTAAAGCAGAGCGGCGTATTCCGTGAAAATCAGGTCGTTCAGGAAAGGGTCATGGACTCAAACGATCTCGAGCGAGAGAGAGGCATAACGATACTTGCAAAGAATACCGCCGTTCAATACGGGAATATAAAGATAAACATAGTGGATACGCCAGGACACGCTGATTTCGGCGGGGAGGTAGAGCGCGTCCTTAAAATGGTAAACGGCGTAATATTGCTGGTGGACGCGGCTGAGGGACCTATGCCGCAGACGAGATTCGTGCTGCAAAAGGCGCTGGAACTGGGGCACCGCGTTATCGTCGTGATAAATAAGATAGACAGACCGGATGCGAGGATACACGAGGTCATAGACGAGGTCTTGGAGCTGCTTTTAGATCTCGATGCGACAGACGAGCAGCTCGATTCGCCGATGCTTTTCTGCTCGGCAAGATCGGGGACGGCGTCGTTCGGACCGGAGGTTGCCGGTACTGATTTGAGACCGCTTTTTTCGACAATCGTAGATTATATACCTGAGCCGGAGGGAGACGAAAACGCCCCGTTTCAGATGCTCGTATCCTCAGTCGATTACAACGACTATGTCGGGCGTATCGCGATCGGACGGATCGAGCGCGGTACGATAAAGCAGAATCAGGAGATAGCCGTGTGCGATTGGCATGAGGAGAAGCCCGTCCACAAGTCAAAAGCTGTCAGCATATATGAGTTTGAGGGATTAAACAGGATGCCGGTGACGGAGGCGTCCGCCGGCAATATCATCGCGATGTCTGGTATCGGCGACATCACGATAGGCGACACGATATGCAGCACGCAGGCGGTAGAGCCGCTGCCGTTCGTTAAAATATCGGCGCCGACCATGGAGATGACATTTTCCGTAAACGACAGCCCCTTTGCCGGACGCGAAGGCAAATGGGTCACGACGCGGAATATACGCGACCGTTTGTTTAAAGAGACGCTGCGGGACGTGTCGCTCAAGGTGAGCGAAGTGCCCGACAGCGACAGCTTTAACGTCGCGGGACGCGGCGAGATGCACCTTTCGATATTGATCGAGAATATGCGCCGCGAGGGATACGAATTTCAGGTATCTCCGCCGCGCGTGCTAAACCGTGAGATCGATGGCGTGCTGTGCGAGCCGATAGAGCGCGTCGTGATAGACGTGCCGGAGACGAGCGTCGGTCCCGTTATAGAAAAGATGGGCGCAAGAAAAGGCGAGCTTTTGGAAATGGTTCCGGTTGGAAACCGTATGAAGCTTGAGTTTCTCGTCCCGTCAAGAGGACTTTTCGGATATCGCAACGAATTTCTGACCGATACGCGCGGAGAAGGCATACTTAGCTCCGTGTTTGAAAAATACGAGCCGTTTAAGGGCGAGGTAACGCGCCGCAACACAGGCTCCCTCATAGCGTTTGAAACAGGCGAGGCGGTAGCGTACGGCATATTCAACGCGCAGGAGCGTGGGCATATGTTTATAACCCCAGGAACGCCTGTTTATGCTGGAATGATCGTCGGCGTTTCCCCAAAGTCCGAGGATATAACGGTAAACGTCTGCAAGAAAAAGCAGCTTACAAATATGCGCGCCGCAGGCAGCGATGAGGCGCTTCGTCTTATACCGCCGCGTATCATGAGTCTTGAACAATGCCTTGAATTTATGGCTGACGACGAGCTTTTGGAAGTCACCCCGAAAAGCCTGCGCCTGCGCAAAAGTATTTTGGACCATGCGCAGAGAATGAAGGCACTGAAGGGGAACAAGTAAATGACAAAATCCGGAAAATAAAAATTTTCCGGATTTTAATTTGTAAAAATTTGCAAGATATAATGGCAAAAGTAACAGCAATGTTTAAAATCTGTCATCGATTATATGTTGAAAAAGGGATAAAATAAACTATAATTAGAATAAAAAGCGGATAAAGAAAGAATCTATAATCTTGCTATGCGTATAAAATGAGCGGGCTGGGCTGTACTGATGTGGAAATATAAATATAAAAGAAATATAAGACTTACAAGAACTGTTATGGCGGTCATATATCTGGCGATGATAGTCATACTGTGCGTGTCGTGGACGCGCACAGGCGAGTTTGAAATAATAAGCGGGTATTACAGCGTTGATAACGATAAAATGCTGATTGGCGGGATATATGCAGGCGCATCGGAAGAGGATGTGCTGGATAGATTATACTGTGAAAAACCGCTTATGATAGACGGCGGTGTGAAAACGGGCGCCGTCATCACAAATGGGCTTTACAGCTACGCACTGGCTGTGACCGGAGACGCGGACGGAGACGGAGCCGTGACAGAAGCTGACGTTAGCGAGCTTGAAAGCTGCCTTCGCGGCGAGACCGCGCTTTCGGCTGCGGCGTCGTTTGCCTGCGATATCGACGGCGATGGAACAGTAAATGAGAACGACATTTCAGCGGTAAAAGAGCTTATCAGCGGAGATGGGCGGATATCTGGAAATAAAAGCGTTACGGCTGATCTTGTCGACGGGTTTTATATGCTGCAGTGCGGGACAAGCGCGAAATTGAGTCAGTTTGAGGGTGCGGAAAATGTCGAATATTTATCCGAAAACGATAAAATAGCGAGCGTTTCTCAAGATGGGACAGTGACCGCGCATGAGACGGGCACAACCATGATAACCGCAAGGGCGGGAAAAGAGAGCGCAAGGCTGCTTATTACGACGATTACCGACAGTGTAAATATCTCGCTTGAAAATTCCGTGACTGTTTTTTGCGGAGAGGGGCAAACGCTCGTGCCGAGATTTAACCACCCCTCCAATATGGCGGTGACGTGGCAATCGAGCGACGCGGGCGTAGCGGAGGTAACGGCTGAGGGCGATATAAAAGGCGTGTCGGCTGGCAGCGCTACGATAACGGCGACGCTTGAAAACGGAAATACTGCTTCAACAGAAATAAACGTCGTGCAAAGGGCGGAAAGTATATCGTTTGATAAAGAGTTTTACAAATGTAAATACAATACGGCGAAAAAGCTTGGAGTTATTTCCGGCGGCAGTAATGAGCCAGTGACATGGACGTCAAGCGACGAGAGTATCGCCACAGTAGGAGAGGATGGTACGGTCTACGGCGTCGGATATGGCACTGTCACGATAACGGCAACGACACAATACACCGGGCTTTCAGCCCAGTGCCAGGTAGAGATATGCGATTTCAAGCAGGTCGCGCTGACCTTTGACGACGGTCCCGGTATGTATACCGCAAAATTGCTGGATTTCCTGCGTGAGAAGGATATCAATGCGACGTTTTTCATGATAGGCAATCTTATCTCGCGCTATCCGGAGACCGTTAAGCAAATGGCGGCGGATGGACACGAGCTTGGATATCATTCGTACGACCACAGCTTCCAGACCACGATAGATCTTGCAAAGGTCTCGTCGGATTTCGATAAAACGCAGCAGATACTATATGAGCTGACCGGACGCCGTGCGACGGTGTGGCGCTCACCAGGCGGATTTTATAACGATGCGACGTTAAATGCTGTGGCGTTACCGCATATATACTGGTCTGTCGACACAAAGGATTGGGAGCCGAAAAATCAAAACGCCGAGTTTGTAAAAAACAGCATATTATCGCAGGCAAAGGACGGCGCGATAATCCTCTGCCACGATATCTACAGCTCCACAGTGGACGGGGCGATAGAAGCGATAAAGGTGATGCTTGACGACGGGTATGAGTTTTTAACAGTTACAGAATTGCTGTCGCGTCACGGCGAAACACCGCAGGCATCTGTGACGTATAAGTTCGGATAAAACAGTGGTGTATAGAGAAGTAAAAATGCGGCGGTTCGCATGATCCGCCGCATTTAATTTTTATATGTCAGTCGTCCTTTACGAGCGACTTTGTCTCCCATTTATTGCCGAGCATCCGTATTGAGAAGCATATTGCGCGCACGGTCCAGTCGATAAAGAGAGCGAGCGTAACGCCGACGACTCCGAGGTCGTAATGCTCGTGCATGTAGTTGCCGATGACGTAAGCTCCGCCGACGCGGCATATCCACATCGAGGTGATGCTGACAATCATGGTAAATTTTGCATCTCCTGCGGCGCGCAGCGCGTTAGGCGTCGTCCACGCCAGCGGCCATACTGTTATACACGCGAGGCAGTGCCATTTCATTATTGCGATGATTTTTGCCGTCGCATCTTCCGGAAGATTGTAAAGAGCTGCAATCGGATTTAAAAACAGCAGGATGGCGGCATTGAACAATATCACAAAGAAGTACGAGTACCCGAGAAATTTTTTCGTATACATCCGCGCCTGACCGAATTCCTCAGCTCCCACGCACTGCCCTACGACGGTTATAAGGCATACACCGATAGACGAAGCCGCCGTATAGCTGATGGATTCAATGTTTGAAGCGCAGGCGTTAGCCGAAATGGATGCGGTACCAAAGGTCGCTATGAGACTGAGCGTCAGAAGCTTACCTACATGGAATATACTATTTTCGAGCGCGTTTGGCACGCCGATACGGAGGATCTTATTAACAACGCTGAAATCGAATCCGCAGGTAATAAAATTTGTCGTATACACAGGAAGTTTTGGATTTTTGATGAGAATGACCATGACGACGGCGGAGAATATACGGGAGAGGAGAAGCGCGAGTCCCGCGCCCGTCACGCCGAGCGCAAGCCCTGAAATAAACAGGGCATTGCCGGCGAGATTCAATATGTTCATAAGCGTCGCTACGAGCATGGCTGTTTTTGTATTGCCCATTGCCCTGAAAAGCGACGCGGCAGCATTGTATATAGCCAGAAACGGGAAAGATAGACATACTATGTAGAAATAAGTAACGGCACAGTCCATAACGTCCGCGTCCACTGAGCCGAAGATAAGGCTGAGGAGCCATCTATTCGATACGAGCGAAAAAACCGTCAGTACAGCCGAGACGAGAAGACACGCGAGCACCAGCTGGTTTGCCGATTTGCACGCCTCTTCCTTGATACCCTTTCCGAGATATTGGGCGGTTACAACAGATCCACCCGCCGCAAGCGCGGTAAACAGCAGATTCAGTATGGCAAACACCTGATTGACAAGTGAAATACCAGATACTGCGGCTTCGCCTGCACCGGCAACCATGATAGAGCTGATAAAAGTTACGGTAGTAGTCAAAAGATTTTCAATAAGCAGCGGTATGATAAGCCGTATAAGCGCTGCGCGATCAAACATCAAAGTGCCGGTTTTAACTTCGCCCATAATAGTATCAACTCTCCTTTATATAATGACAGAGTAGTGCTGGAAATGATGCGATGTCAATCGTCAGCCCTGTATTCGGCAAGCTCTTTTTGAAACTGCTCGGTTTTGTCAAAGCCGCATCCGAACATTTCAGGGCAAAATCCGCGGTATATACATTCCTTTACCATGCAGTGAGCAAGCTCCGGCTCGATCTTTCGGACCTCGTCCTTTACAAGCTGCCATGCCTGCCTGGTTTCAGGGCTCGCGCAGGAGCAAAGCCGCTTACGGCTTATCGTTATAAGCGCCTGAGCGTTTGCACAGCACTCATGATCGACAAATGTTCCCTGCGGCAATTCGGCACGGTCGACGCCGGTCCTGTCGGAACGTTGAGTTTTAACGAAGTGCTCGATCCCAATTTTGTGCCTGACGATATGTACCGATATCCAATACGGCAGATCGACCCATTTCCATGAAAAGACCAGCTTGCGTATAGGCGAATGCTCCGCCCTGATAAGCTTCAGCTTCCATGTCCGGTCAGGGTATTTGCCGGTATTTTTACCGATCGTTGTCATTGTAGCGTTTTTGATATCCTGCCAGTTATCCTCGTGCTTGAACCATCCGATTTTCATATTGATAATCTCCATTCTGCCGCCGGAAGGGTCATCGCAATATAAAATAGACCTCTAAAGGCGGCTGATAGAGACCGGCATGTTTTTGCAGCTCTCCGATACGGGCGGAAGCTCGTGATACGCTTGTAAAACTGCGCGGCATTTCTTGCGAATGACACCTATTTTTAATTATTATACAGCAAAAGGTTAAAAGAAGCAACAATTTCTTTTAACCTTTTGTAAAAATCGTAAAAACACATTAAAATTTTAAATTGCACCGGCTGCTGCCGGTAAAATTTACAGAGCTGCACCATTTATTTTATGCAGCGGAGAGATAAACGATGCTTTTACAGACGATATGTAAAGATAAGCTGCCCTATATGCTTTTTAAAAGCTCGGACAGGCGTTTGGCTTCAGTACCGATATCGTCATTTGCACAATCAAAAGAAATATCTGCGTATTTTTCATAAAGGGGAGTGCGTTCGTCGTAAAGATCGCGCAGCGTCCATCCGTCCGGCAGCGTTACGCCGCGTTTTGCCAGATCGCCGAGCCGGTCCCTTATTTTTTCATAGGGGAGGCGGAGGTAAACGACGGTACTTATTTCGCGCAGGTGTTTCATGGCTTTTTCGCTGTACACAACGCTTCCGCCCGGGGCGATAACAGTTTTTTCGACGTTAATACTGCAATTCACCCGCTCTTCTATTTTCAAAAACTCCTTCGAGCCTTTATTTTGTATGATTTGCCAGAGAAGCATACCTTCCTGATCCTGAATGAGCAGATCGCAATCTAAGAATTTATATCCCAGGATCTTTGCTAAAACTATGCCGATAGTGCTTTTCCCTGCTCCGGGCATGCCGATGAGCGTAATATTTTTCATATTGATCTCCTGTTCTGCCGATATGTGCGGCACAAAAAGAAATAAGCTGTCTCCGCCCGGCTAAACTGAGGGATTGTTGTCCGTATCGCCGGTTGCATGCCAAGGCAAAGCGATGGACTATTTTAGGGTGTCAGTGTGAAAACAACCTTAACTCTTTTTGTGTCGATATATCTATATAATAGCAGGTTTAAAGACTTAGCACAATAAATAAAAATCTTTAAAGGAGAAATTCCGGCGCGAAAACGCGTCAGACGCATTAGAAATCAGAAAGCGGCGGCGGGAATTAAAAAATCCGGTCGAAAAGCAGCAAAAGCTCTTCGTCGGGCATGTAAATCGGAGAGGAAAGCGCAACAAAAAACCCCCTTTATCAGGTTACAAGTCCTGCAAAAGGAGGCGGTTTGTCTGTTTAAGAGATTCCTGCCAATATTGTAGCAACAATATCATGTGTCTGTATTTTTCACAAAATTTCACTTTGCTTTGCCTTTACGGCAGGCTTGCTGGGTTAGTCAAGCCAGCACTGATCGTCTCTCAGCTTCAGAGTAAATATTCTGCCGCTGTCTTTATCGTATTTTGCCTGATGATATTTGAACAGCATATCGCCGTTTTCAGCAGGACCGAGGATTTCGATTTTACCCGTCACGTGCGACATCACGAAACGGAAGCTTTTGCCTTGACCGTTTTGCAGCTTTTTCGCCTTTTCGACGATTTGATATCCATCCTTAAGCGGGATCTGGAATTGATTGCGGACCCCCTTCACAGGGCGGCACTGGAAAACGTAATAAGGAATAACTCCTATTGAGCACAAATCGCTCAGCAGCTTGCCCAAAACATCTGGATCATCATTTATCCCGCGCAGCAGGACAGTCTGATTCCTGACGATCATGCCGAGCTTCATAAGAGCTTTTACTGCGGCGGTAGCCTCGGGCGTTATCTCATTCGGATGGTTGAACTGCGTTATGACAAATATCTGCTTTTTCGGAGCATATTCAGCTAAAATAGACAGAAGCTCCTCATCCTGAGTGATCCTTTGCGGCAGGACTACAGGCACCCTTGTCCCAAAGCGGAGAAGTTTCAACTGTTCAAGATCTGACAATTGTTCAAGATATGAACGGATCACCGCGTTGCTGTTCATAAACGCGTCGCCGCCTGAGATCAAGATATTGTTTATCTCGGGATGGTCGAGCACGTACTGCCTGATGAGACCGACGCCCTCGGCGATTTCGCCCTCTGTGATACCGACCATGCGCTTGCGGAAGCAATGCCTGCAATACATGGCACATTTATGCGTCGAGAGGATAAGCGCTGTTGGACCGTATTTATGCTGAACTCCCGGCAGCTTCGTGTTTTCGCTTTCTCCGCTCGTATCCTCTTCGCCGTCCCCGCTCGCCTCTACGGCTGTCGGGATGCTTAGCTTTCTTATAGGATCGTTCGGATCGTCTTTATTTATAAGGGAGAGATAGTAAGAGTTTGTAAACATCGGATACTGCTCTGTTATCTTATTTATCTCAGCAGCTTCCTCTTTGGTCAGATTAAGTATTTCCTTAATATCATCGCCTGTACGGTATCCGTTTTTAATTAATTCTTTCCAAGCCATAAATACCTCCTTTTCCGTTTTTTGTTGTATGGCCTATATGACGCCGGACCGTTAAAGCGGCGCGGCGAATGATTTATATTCCGCGAATTTAAGTTTGTGATTGCTATAAGCTCGCAGGTTATGAAAGAAAATATGCAAATTTCAGCTATAAAACTGAATATAATTATTCTAACACATTTAGTTGAAAAAATCAATAACATATCAAAAAATTTACAATCAACGAGCAGTTAAAATTTTATCCATAAAAACAGCGCTATAATGTTTTAAAATTGCAAAAATCGACATGAATACAAAATTTCAAAAAAATACGTCCGATATGACGCTTTATTAAGCTGACATATCAGACGTAAATATCGTTAATTATAATAGAAATCACATGCTTTTTGAAACATTTATCCCAAAAATCCGCTCAAGCCTTCTTCAGCGTAAACCTCGCGGAAATACTCAAGCTCATCGCCGATTATTTCGTCTATAACGCGCATACCGAGCATTTCGACCGGGGCTTTGTCGTCGGTAAATATAAGGTCGCCGCCTGAATACATCTCAAGCCGCCCGGAAAGAGCGTCCATCGCGGAATAGAGCTCTGCATTCTCTATACCGGAGATGTTTTGCATGAAGATATCCTTCGCGTTTGGATCGAGACAGGCAAAAAGCTCCATATTCGTAGTGCCCGGCACATCCGCTGTGTAAATATACGGGAAGACGCTTGCAATAGTATCGGCCAGATAGTCGTTTATGGAATTGACCTCTTCTGAATACATGTTCATGTTGACGACCATAACGCCGTTGTCCTTGAGGTGATCTTTTACCATATTGAAAAACTCTACCGTCGACATCTGAAACGGTATCGTGATATCCTTATACGCGTCTACCATTATAACGTCGTATTTCTTATCGGTAGTGTCGAGAAACGCCCTGCCGTCGTAAGTCGTTATTTTTACGCTTTCTGGCAGCTCAAAATAGTCGTAAGCGAGATCGGTTATCTTCTGATCTATCTCTACGCCCTCGATCTCAGAGCCTGGAAAATATGACATACACTGCTTTGCGTAAGTACCCGTGCCCATGCCGAGTATAAGGATATCGCAGTCGTCATCCTCGCCGATACCTGCAAGCAGAGGCGCGGCGAGCGCATAATCGTAGTACATTCCAGTAAGACCGCCGTCTTTCATCATAATAGACTGCACGCCGAACATCACGTTGGTGGATAAAATCATGGAGTCGTCCGTCTCCCTGACCTGGAGGTAATTGTAAATAGATTCGTCCTCGTAAACTATATCGTTATCCCAAAAGGCAAAGCTGCTGCCAAGGCTGCCGATGCAGCCCAGCGCAAAGAATACGACCGCGACCAGGCATATGCGGAGCCTTCGCTTTTCAGCGATAAAATACGAAAGGCTGATAACAAGCAGGATACCTGCAAAAATTATAAAGGTCATCGCCGTGCCGACTGCGGGGATAGTCACAAAGGTCGGCATAAATGTGCCGATTATACTGCCGATAGTGTTCAGCGCACCGAGGGTACCGACGGTCTTTCCGCTGTCGTCAAGGCTATCCACGGTGTATTTGGCAAGCGACGGCGTCACCGTGCCGAGCAGCAGGAGCGGGAACACGAATATTATCATACAGCTTGCAAACGACGCCCATATGAGGAAATTGCTGTTTACGAACATCGCTAAAACAAGCGTTACGCCGACGATCACGTATTTTCCGGCAAACGGTATAAGCGCTATCCAGATCGCCGCGATGATGAGCCGTATGTAAAGCCTGTCCGGATTCGGATTTTTATCAGCCAGACGGCCGCCGAGTATATTTCCGAGAGCCATCGCAATCATGATCGTGCCGATGATTATAGTCCATACTATCTGCGACGAACTGAAATACGGTGAAAGCAGCCTGCTTGCGCCGAGCTCCACCGCCATGACCGACATGCCGGCAAAAAACTCTGTGATATACAGAAACCACTTGTTTTTAAGTATAGTTGTTTTCATAATGACAATTACCTTTTTCTGCTGAGCGGGAAGATTTAAAGCTCGAAAATCGCCGGATATGTTTTGACCTGCCGCCAAAACATATCCGGCATCATCATATTGATTATAAACTAAACGCGCGGCTTGCACAATAGCGGAGTGCCTTAGAAAGCGCTCTCAATGCGGCGCGGAGTTTTAATTGTTTGCGGACGGTATACCGTTGTTTTTCTTGAGCCATATGAACAGGATCGCCATGACTGCGATAGGCGGTATGACAGAGGCGTAGAACATCGTTTCATAATTTGATATGTCTACGATAATACCGGCGATAACGGGACCGATGAGATAAGCGGAGTCCGTCCCTATATAAAGCGTGTTTGTACCGGCGCCGCGTTTTGAGGCGGGGACGACTTTCATGCAAAGCGCCTGGATGGACGGATAAGCCGTGCCGTATCCTAAGGCGTATAAAACGGAGGAAACGTACAGCATAGCCGAAGAATTAGCCATTGCCATCGTGATCATACTGAGGATATAAAAGCAGAGGCATGGCACTATGGTTTTATCGAGCCCGTATTTATCGGACAGTGCGCCGATAAAAGGACGCGAGGCAATAAGCGCCAGTGAGTTGATTGTAAAAAACAGCGATACGCCGGGAATGGATTTCGATTCGGCGTAAAGCACGAGGAAGGAGTTTATGCCGGATGTCGAGAGAGTGGCAAGAAATGTCATCATCGCGGGGACGATCGCCTCTTTCGCCGCCATTCCCTTGAGGGATATGTTGAATTTCACCGTATTTTCACGCTCGTGCTTGATCTGTGATGCAATTACGACGGCGAGTATATTGAGACCGCCCGCCGTAAAAAACGCGGCGTTGCAGCTGTAAAGCTCGGCGATTTTAAGCCCGATCGCAGGTCCGAACGCCTGCGCGATAACGGAGCCGAGCGTGTATATCCCGATACCGGAGGCTATTTTGTTATATGGCAGCGCATCCGTCGCCATCGTAAGGCAGAGCGGACCTGTAAATCCCATTCCTATGCCGTGCATAAGACGGAAGACGATAAGCACGGGGACGGTGCGGGAGAATCCGTATCCGAAAATTGCGACCGTTATAACACTCATCGCGCCGACAAGCAAATGCTTTTTGTTGAGGGAATCGATAGCGGAGCCTGTGACAGGGCGCATAAGCAGCGCCGTAACGGAAAATATACCTATTATCGTCCCGACGAGCGATGATGATGCTCCAAGATCTGCCGCGTGGATCTGCAGCAGGGTGTTCAGCATACTCTGCCCCATATAGGCAACGATATTCGTTATGAGCAGCATCGTAAAATTGCGCGTCCAAATCGTTTCTTTCTTTGCAGCTTGCATATAAAAAGCTCCTTTCGCCGATATACTGCGTACCAGAAAAGAAGCACCATAGAAAATGGCGCTTCTTTAAATAGCATATACGGTGCTTTGAGAACTGGGGAGCGCGGCTTTGAGACCGTATGATGAAACGCACTATTCACCAGTCCGCAAAACTCTTTAATTTATTATACTTTACTTTTTTATAAATGTCTATAGCCGTTTTGCATTCTCCGTTACTGTTGGACATCTGTAAGTGCGCGAGAAGGTCTCTATCAGGAGCGGACGCCTACGGCAGACGCGCGAGGAGATAAAAACGGGGGAAGCAGCGTAAAAAAAGTATACGATTCCGGAAAAATATTAAAAATATTTAAAAACAAGTTGATAATTTTCAAGATAATGGTATACTTAAAATAAGGTAACTTTAATGTTATATATTTTAGACGGCTAACTGTATTTTAAATTGCATAAATAAGGGGGTATGTGTTGTGCGTAAACTAAAAATCTTTGCCGTTGCCGCATTGCTGCTCCTGCTTCCGTTATGCGCCTGCGGCGCCGAAACGCCTGAAGTGATCGAAAATGACTTCGACCTGCCCTACGATATGTATGTTGAGGCTGAGAGAGCCGAGGAAAGCCTGACAGTCAAAAAATTAGACGATGTACCGGGATACATAAGGGGGGATATCGCCAGCATATCCGGCATAGTGGATGACAATACGCTTCTCATGACCGTGCACAACACGCGAGAAAATTATTATTTCGGCACCTATGATCTGGAGAGCGGTGAATATACGGAATGTTATGCCGTTGACAGGGTAGATGGAGAGTACTGCGAGGTAGCCGCTGTCGGAGACGGATATTTGATACTGTATTCCACGAATAGCGATTGGCAGTACGCGTCGCTGAAATATGTCCCCCTTGACGGCGGGAGAGCCAAAAAGTTTTTTGATTATTCGTTTTTTTCCAATACGTGGGCGCTGAACGTGTCTGCGAATAATATCTGCGTGCGCGACGGGAAGATATACTTTGACGATATTTCCGTAAGTGGAGACGCGCTTCGTGCAGATCTTTACTGCTACGATATAGAGACAGGAAAAACGGAGCTTATTATGGAGCATGCGCAGAACCCGTTTGAGTACGGGAAGACTATCGGAGCTATCACAAGAAACAGAAGAGGCGAATACAAGGTTTTCTCAACGATATCCGGCAGCAAAATCGACGATATCGATGTAAATTTGATGTGGATGGCGTCAAACGGCGATGAAATTTTCTGCATAGAAAATTACGAGACCAATGACGAAGAAGGTTATACGATTCAGCGGCTTACAAATCTCACGGACAATAAACCACTCCTGTCCACGGAACAGACGATATCGGACGTCAAAGCGAGCGAGTATTTTGTGGGATTTACGAATTATGCGTCAAATCACCCGTGCGTATATGACGTGAAAAATAACAAGATGCTCGTGTTCGAGAGCATAAGAAAAGGGGAGCATACGTGCTTTATAAAGGATAACTACGGAATATTTATGACGTATTACGGTACGAGCAGGTATGAGACGCCGGAATTTTACTTCTTTTCATACGGTGAATAAAAGAGACGGTCAAAACCGTCTCTTTCTTATTATGCCATCATTTTAAAACAGGTATCATGATCTTGCTACCGGGGCTATCGAGATCGTCATATATGGGTGCTTGCCCGCTAATCAGATTTTCTCAAATCAGGGCAAGCCGGACGTAAAAAGAAAGCCCCGGAAAGCATTGGCTTTCCGGGGCAAGTTGCAGAAATTCGAAAAATTATCTCTTTGAGAACTGGGGAGCGCGGCGTGCGGCTTTGAGACCGTATTTTTTACGCTCTTTCATTCTCGGGTCGCGGGTAAGGAATCCAGCTGCCTTGAGAGCAGGACGGTAGTTTTCGTCAAGCTGTAAAAGAGCGCGCGCGATGCCGTGGCGGATAGCGCCCGCCTGACCCGTTACGCCGCCGCCCTTAACAGTGGCGTCGATATCTACTTTTCCTATAACACCCGTGGTGTTGAGCGGCTGACGGACGATAAGCTTAAGCGTCTCAAGACCGAAATAATCGTCTATATTACGACCGTTTATCGTGATAGCGCCCGTGCCGTTGGGGAACAGATGAACTCTGGCAACGGAGGATTTTCTTCTGCCTGTGCCATACATGTAAGGCTTTTTACTTGTATACATAATTCAATTACCTCCTTATTCCTGAGTCCATACGATCGGCTTCTGCGCGGCATGATTATGCTCTGCGCCGCGGTAGATTCTAAGTCTCTTCAGAGAGCCTCTGTTGAGGTTGTTCTTTGCCATCATGCCCTTTACGGCGAGCTCCATGGCAAATTCCGGCTTTTCAGCCATCAGCTTGGCATACTTGACCTCTTTGAGTCCGCCGACCCAGCCGCTGTGACGGCGATAGTACTTCTGCTCGAGCTTTTTGCCTGTGAGGATAGCCTTTTCGGCGTTGATGATGATAACGAAATCACCGCAATCTACGTTAGGCGTATAGATCGGTTTGCGTTTGCCGCGGAGAAGGTCTGCGGCGATAACGGCGGTATGACCGAGAGGCTTTCCCGCCGCGTCAAGGATGTACCATTTACGCTCAATGGTCTCCTTTTTAGCGAGTGTAGTAGACATTTCATTTCCTCCAATGAAAAATATAACAAATATTCTTTGACAAAAATAGAGCGCACGAATAAAATATTTGTGCTTTACTTTTATAACACAACGCGCAGACTATGTCAACAGCAAAATTTCAAAATTTTAAATTACAGCGTTGCGAACTTCCATTTTCGCTGTTTTTCTTTAAATTACTCGCGTTTACTCGATTTCATTTTTTGATTTTTCGGAGGGGTACAGTTGAATAAATTTACAGGGCTTGTCCGCCGGTGCGTTGAGGACTACACGATGATAGACGATGATGAGACGATCGCCGTCGGCGTATCGGGCGGAAAGGATTCGCTCGCGCTTCTTTGCGCGCTGAGTAACCTGAAAAGGTATTATCCAAAAAAATATGAGCTGCACGCCATAACGGTGGACATGGGCTATGACGAGATGGATTTTTCAGGCGTTGAGCGCCTGTGCCGTGAGCTCGGAGTGCCGTACACGATAAAGCGCACTCAGATGAAACAGATAATATTTGACGAACGGCGGGAGAAAAACCCGTGCGCTCTGTGCGCCAAAATGCGCCGCGGCGCAATACACGACGCGATGGGCGAGCTCGGGATAAAAAAGATAGCGCTCGGGCACCATTTTGACGACGCGGTAGAGACGTTTATGCTGTCTCTGTTTTACGAGGGGCGGATAAGCTGCTTCCAGCCTGTCACATACATGAGCCGGACGGGCATAACGCAGATACGCCCGATGCTGTATGCCGGGGAGGGTACAGTCGAGCGTATCGTAAGGCAATATGATTTGCCTGTAGTCTACAATCCATGTCCGATGGATAAAAAAAGCCGGCGCGAGGAGGTCAAGTCGCTCATAAAGGCGCTGAGCGCGCAGTATCCGGATCTAAAGAGCAAGATTTTCGGCGCGATGCAGCGGCTGCCGCTTGACGGGTGGGAGCCGAATGAGTACGCGCGCAGACCGCTGCCGTGAAACGGGGAACAGATAGACAAAACACACGCCGCGAAGGCGTGTGTTTTGTAATGGGCAAAAATTTGTAACGTTTTTGCGTTTCGATTGTCTAATGTACAGAGAACGGTAATTACATGTTCGAAAGAGGAGAAAGCTGGTGAAAGGGTGCGGGATACGGATAAAATATCGGATAAGGTTTTAGCCGCTGAATACGAGGCTGTATTTCGCTATGTCCTGGCGCTCAGCCGCAGCGAGCATGACGCGCAGGATATCACGCAGGAGACGTTTTTAAAAGCGATGGAGTCGGCGGACAAGTATAAGGGAAAAAGCAGTCTTTATACATATCTGTGCGCCATTGCAAAAAACCTCTGGATAAACAGGTGCAAAAGGCAAAACCGCGAATTTGCCTCGGAAAACGTCCCGCTCGCCGCCGATACGGATGGCGGCTTTGAAAGCAGGGTGGCGGATCGCGACATGTCGCTTCATGTGCACCGTGTGCTGCATGAGCTTAAAGAGCCGTATAAAGAGGTCTTCTCGCTCCGCGTATTCGGGCAGCTCCCTTATGCCGATATAGCGGAGCTTTTTTCAAAGACGGAGAGCTGGGGGCGAACGACTTATCACCGTGCGAGGAAGATGATAATCGAGATAATGAGGAAGGAGGGGCTGTTATGACAGACAGCATGAAAAATTTTGATAACGTAAATTTAAGCTGCGACATAGTGCGCGATCTTTTGCCGCTGTATCATGACGGCGTCGTGAGCGACGCGACAAAAGCGGCGGTCGAGAGCCATCTTGCGGCGTGCGGCGATTGCAGAGGGGAAAATGAGATGCTTAACACAAAAATTCCGCTGCAACAAGCCGAAAGCCAAAATTCCGGCGACAAATTTTTGGAATTTGTTCATAAGCGCAAACTGAAAAGGATTTTTATCACCGTACTGTGTTCAGCTTTGACATGTATTTTGCTGATCGGTGCATGGTTTATGCTCACGCAGATCCCTATGATTTATGATGAAGCTAATGAGTGCACACTGGTGAAAATATACCGTTATGAATCAGAAGACGGCGGCGAATATTTTTTCCTTCTATATGATCAACCGTCATATGAAACTCCTTCTACAACCGTCGGCGGCACGCTTATTGACGGCAGTACTTTAACAGTTGAGGAAACTCAAAGACATACGGTAATAGCCACCCTTCGAGAAGACTTTCCGAGGATGGGAATGATTCGTTATGCAGAGGCCGACGGTATAACAGAAGTCAATTTTCAAGACGAGATAGTTTGGACAGAAGAGGAAAACGGAGACGATGAGGTGCCTGATTATGTATACGCGTATGATGAGGTTATTCGAGTTTCAAAGAACGGAAGCTTCAGCGTCGATATGAATGTTGGATATATAAAGATCAGCTATGCAAACGGCATCGAAAACATTTGGGACTTTGACGGAAATTTAATCAGTATCAATGGAAAGGATAAACTTTCATAACGTGCAGCCCCGTTAGTGAGCCAACGCTCGCTAACGGGGCTTTGACGTTGTCAGCAGCCGCAGTTATTACCGCAGCCATTGCCGCAGTTATTGCAGCAGCCGCCTGCAAAGAAGATAATGAGGATAAGAATTATAATCCAAGAACAATTGCCGTTACCACACATAGATAAATACCTCCATAAAATATGTTCAGACAATATAGACCGATAGACAAGAGCCTGATTACGGCTACACGCTATCGTATGCCGAATCAGGGCTTAGTGTTCCTTGTTGACAAACGGGCTGCGGAAATGTATATTCTATAAAAAAAGAATTTGCGATATAAGGGGCGTAAAGCTATGAAAAAAGAAGAGCTTCAGAATAAAATAAGGAAATTGAAAAAAGAGAAGGACGCGCTCGTGCTCGCTCACTATTATGTGCCGGTAGAAGTGCAGGAAATAGCGGATCACGTGGGCGACTCGTTCGCGCTGGCAAAGCTTGCCAAGGGCGCCGATGCAAAAATAATCGTAATGTGCGGCGTAAAATTCATGGCTGAAAGCGCGAAAATATTGTCCCCCGATAAAAAAGTGCTGCTGCCTGATATGACCGCAGGCTGTCCCATGGCGGATATGGCGACGCCGGAGGATGTGCGCCGCCTGAGAGAGGAGCATCCGAACGCGGCTGTTATGTGTTATGTAAACTCATCTGCCGCCGTCAAGGGGGTAAGCGATATATGCTGCACGTCTTCGTCGGCGCTCAAAGCCGCAGCCGCGCTTAAAGAAAAGGAGATCGTGTTCGTGCCGGATATGCATTTGGGCGAATATACGGCGCAGAAGATGCCTGATAAGACGTTTTTCGTCCATAACGGATACTGTCCGGTACACCACGGCGTAACCGAGGCGGACGTCATAAAGGTGAAGAAGGAGCATCCGAACGCGGCGTTTGCCGTCCATCCGGAGTGCCGGGCAGAGGTGTTAAAGCACGCCGAATTTATAGGGAGCACGGCTGAAATTTTGGATTTTGCAAAAAACAGCGAGTATGACGAGATAATCATCGGTACGGAAAATACGATAGTGGAGATTCTTACAAAGGAAGTGCCGGGAAAGAAGTTTTATACGGTCTCGCCGTCGTTCGTATGCGGCGATATGAAAAAAATAACGCTCGAAGCCGTTTTGGAGAGCCTTGAAAAAGAGCAGTATGAGATAACGCTTACAAAAGAGGAGAGAGAGGCAGCAGCAAAAAGCATCGACAGAAAGGAGAACATAA